>JAJRQG010000016.1 GCA_024280395.1 Gammaproteobacteria bacterium
AAAGAGATCAAGACATAGGCGGCAACCGGAATAATCAAAAAAAATAAACTTTCCCTTACCCGATTGCGCACATGTCCTGATATCTTGTTTTTTTTCATTCAATGATTATAACAGAGCTGGATGGACAACCACGCCATTTTCTACATTAATTCCTTTTTGTAACGACTCAACATCACGCCAACCATCACGAGCCAATCTTTGTACATAGGGTAGAATCGCTGCCGAAATAGCCTGTGTTGAAGTGCGAGGAACCGATCCTGGCATATTGGTTACTGAAAAATGAATCACGCCATGTTTAACAAATGTTGGGTTTTCCCAAGTAGTTGGTTTGGTTGTTGCAACACATCCACCCTGGTCAACTGAAATATCAGCAATCACAGATCCTGGTTGCATGGCTTTAACCATTTCCTCAGAGATAACATGTGGCGCTTTGGCACCTGTTACCAATACGGCACCAATCACCAAATCTGCTTCTGCCACTTCTTTAGCCACAGATTCTTCATAAGGATATAAAGCCGTAACATTGGGGCCCAAAGCCATCATTTCTGCCAAACGATCTTGGCGCTTATCAAATACCACTACATTAGCACCGCCTTTTGCAGCCAAAGCCGCAGAATTACCACCAGCTGCTCCTGCTCCAAGCACCACTACTTTTCCTCGCTCAGTCGAAGGCAAACCACCCAATAAAACACCTTTCCCACCTGATGGTTGGTGCAATAAATGTGTGCCAACTTGAGTCGCAATCATGCCCGCAATAATACTCATTGGAGCTAATAGAGGCAATGAACCATCGGCTTCTTCAACCGTTTCAAATGCAACACCTGTTAAACCAATGTCCAATAATTCTTGCGTCAATTCAGGTTCAGCAGCCAAATGTAAATAACAGAACAACAAATGGTCTTTGCGTAAAAGTTTAAGATCTCCAGCAATCGGCTCTTTAACTTTGACAATCATTTCACCTTTTGTATACAGGTCAGCTGCGTCACTGGCTATATTGACACCAACCTTTATGTAGTCTTCATCACTAAAGCCACTTTTAATGCCTGCATTGGTTTCAATGTAAACTTCATGACCTGATTTGACCAAATCTGCTGCTGCTGCTGGAACTAAGGCTACACGCCCTTCTAATACTTTTGTTTCTTTAGGTATGCCTATGCGCATTGTTTGTCCCCTAATAGTTGAATGTTATAAAATCACATTTTATCCGAAATTACCCCCTAGAATATAGATTTAGTTGTTTTTTTAATGATTTATTCATTGAATGTTCAGGCTATGTTACTATAATTCGTAGATGCATTGATTCGATTGAACAGTGACATTTATAACAACCAAACCTAACATGAGGACTTGATCTGTGAATCGACAGGTACCTAACAAAAAATATACCATCATTGGTGATGGTAAAGTGGCGTGTCATTTCGGGCATTATTTCAATCTTGTTGGAATAAGCTTTAATCAATGGCATCGCAAACTCACAATAAAACAACTGCAACATGCTGTTGCAAAATCTGATGTTGTTTTGTTGTTAATCTCTGATGATGCAATTGAAGATTTCATTCTTCAACATTCTTTTTTACACAATAAAATTCTTATTCATTTTTCAGGTACTTTAATACTTGATAAGGCTTTTGGATGTCATCCTTTGATGACGTTTGCAAATGAGCTATATGATTTGGAGACCTATCAAAGCATTCCTTTTGTTTGTGATGAAAATACAGATTTTGATGCTTTGTTCCCTCAACTGAAAAACACATCATATACTCTAACCAGAGAGCATAAGGCTTATTATCATGCCATGTGCGTCATAGCGGGCAATTTCACTCAAACTTTGATGCGCAAGACAGCCCATCAACTCCATGATAAACTGGGGTTACCTGTTGATATATCATTCCCTTATCTGCTACAAACCACACAAAACTTTATTAATAACCCAGAGGGTTCTGCCACTGGCCCCATAGAACGCAGTGACTTTACAACAGTAAAGAAACATTTACAGGTGTTACAGGGCAATGAATTAGAAGGTGTTTATAAATCATTTGTTGAGTTAAACTCATTGAGAGTAGTTAACTTCAGTCAACCAAAACATGGGCTAAAGTCCACGACCCAATTGTTGAGAAAAGTTCAATGAACATTAACCAACTGATCCAACTCAAAACCGAGAACAAAAAACTCTCCATGCTCACTTGCTATGATTATACTTCGGCAAAGATAATCAATCAATCCAATGTCGATATGATTTTGGTGGGAGACTCCGCTGCTATGGTCATGCATGGGCATACATCAACTTTACCGATTGACATTGAAACCATGGCATTACATGTGGCTGCAGTTGTTCGAGGTGCGCCTGATAAATTTATCGTGGCTGACTTGCCTTTTATGTCTTATAGAAAATCCCTTTCAGACAATATGATTGCCGTTGAAACTCTTATGAAAGTTGGAGCACATGCAGTAAAACTTGAAGGATTGAATGGCAATGAAGAATTGATTCGGCATATTGTTGATTCAGGTGTACCAGTCATGGGTCATTTGGGTTTAACGCCACAATCGGTTAATACTTTAGGTGGTTACCGCGTTCAAGGCAAAGAATATAAAACTAAAATTAAAATCATAACAGATGCTAAAAAACTGCAAGAAGTGGGCTGTTTTTCGGTCGTATTAGAATGCTTGCCTTCAACACTTGCCAAACAAATAACCAAAGCATTAGAAATCATCACCATTGGCATCGGTGCTGGCAATGATACTGATGGTCAAGTGTTGGTCATCCAAGATATGCTCGGCATGTCCTCAGATTTCAAACCCAAATTTGTAAGGCGATATTTAGATGCTGAACAATTATTTTTAAAAGCGTTTAATGCCTACGATGCAGAAGTTAAATCTGCTGAATTTCCTAACCAACAAGAGAGTTATTCATGAAAATTATCCGAAATATTGCAGAATTTAACCAATACCGCAATACCATTGGAAAACAACAAGTCGGATTTATTCCAACCATGGGTGCTTTACATGCTGGGCATTTGTCCTTGATTGAAAAATCGGTGGATGATTACCAACTGACTATTGTGAGTATATTCGTCAATCCAACCCAATTTGACAATAAAAATGACCTCGACAACTACCCAAACCATTTGGATGATGATTTAGATAAATTAAAAAGCGCTGGTGTTGATTGTGTGTTTTTGCCGAGTTTTGAACACATATACCCCGATGAATATAGTTTCTCAATTACTGAAAAAAACTTGAGTGGAAAATACTGCGGAGCACATCGCGATGGTCACTTTGATGGAGTTTTAACTGTTGTGATGAAATTATTCAATATCGTGAAGCCTCATAAAGCTTATTTTGGTGAAAAAGATTACCAACAACTGACATTAATCAAGCAAATGGTCGAAGCTTTTTTTATGCCAGTTGCAATTAATGCAGGTGTCACTATTCGTGAATCAGATGGTTTAGCCATGAGTTCTCGAAATCTTAATTTAACTGCTATTGAAAGAAAAACAGCGCCTAAATTATATCAAATCATTAGTTCAGGTTTAACAATTGAGCAAATGAAAAGCCAACTTGCAAATCATGGATTCAAACTAGATTACCTAGAAATATTAGACAATCATTTACTGGTTGCTGCCTATCTTGGCAGCGTCAGACTCATTGATAACATTAAAATAAACAAATTGGAGCAAGTCGCATGAATATACTATTTATGATGTCTGGCTCGATCGCCGCTGCCAAAGCTACGGGGTTAATTTCGATGTGGCGAAAATCAGGTCACGAAGTCAAAGTTGTTTGTACCCAGAGTGTTTTTGAGTTTGTCGGTAAAGCCACACTTGAGGGATTAAGCGATAACTCAGTAGTATCATCTGTTTTTGAAGAAGACAATATGATGGAACATATCCACTTGAGCCGTTGGGCTGATACCATCATCCTTGCACCAGCTACGGCCAATATCATCAATAAATTGGTGGCAGGCATTGCCGATGATATTGTCACCACCTCATGGGTTGCTGCCTTAAACTTAAGCAAACCCATGTATATTGCTCCTGCTATGAACTCTATGATGTGGAACTATCCAGCTACACAAAACTCGATTAAACAATTGCAAAAATGGGGAGTCAATGTTCTATTGCCTCAATCTGGCGAACTGGCTTGTGGTGAAACTGGTTCGGGTCGTTTAATGGAAATAGATGACATTAACAATGCCATATTTAACAAACAAAATAATAAACATGTATTAATCACAGCAGGTGGAACGCGTGAGTATATCGATGGCGTGCGCTATATTGGTAATTTAAGCTCAGGAAAAACAGGTGCACAAGTGGCTGATTATTTCACTACACACGGTTATCAAGTGACATGGTTAGGTGCGATTAATGCCATTAAGCCAAATCTACCATGTACAAAAGTATTGTATGAGACCTTTAATGATTTATCAGATAAATTAAAAACACTATTAGAATCCAATCACTATGACACCATCATTCATGCCGCGGCCATCAGTGATTTTTCTGTAGCCACCATCAAAATAAACGGACATGATGTTATCGCCAGTCGTCAAACCAAATTGCCAACGTCAGAGACAATGGAATTGAAACTCAAGAAAAACCCAAAACTGGTTTCTCAATTATTGAATTGGTCAAAAAATCTAGAATTAAAAGCGGTTGCTTTTAAACTCACCAATACCGATGATAAAGTCAAACAAAAGGCCGCAGTGATGAAATTACTCAAACAAGATGGCATTGACTTTGTAGCACACAACGATTTGTCAGATATTAAAGTAGATCAGCATCCTTTTACTTTGTATGGTGATGAGAGTCATGTCACTCACTGTGAAAGTGTAACTGATTTGTGTCAAAGTATTGATAGATTATCTCTTCAAGATTTGACTGAGATCAAAGCCAATACAAGTCCACATATTCGAGGATTTACAGGTTAACTAAATTGAGTCTCCGTCATCCTATGCTAACACAAGTTCAATTTTAATAGGATGTATAATTAGAACTAGGAGAAAGGAATAAGGCCGTGGCTGTCATGAGTTCTTAGAAACTGTTCGCAATGCTGGCCACCTTTCTCTGCCTTACAAAAAACCG
>JAJRQG010000017.1 GCA_024280395.1 Gammaproteobacteria bacterium
GGCATCTTCAGGTGGAAAAACTTCAGTTGCACCATAAGAACGGATCAATTGATAATCAAAACCATTTTCACTGAGGAATTTATCGCTTAATGTTTTGTATTCAGTAGCAACAATAATCTTACGTTTCTTCAAATCGGCATAATCCCAATCATCAGGAATACATGCAACAATTTCAACAGGATTGAAACCCAATGATTTTAACACCTTTACATCGGCTTGTTGTTCAGCAATCCAATCCAGCCCTGCAAAACCAATGTCGTGTTGTTCTAACTCCACTAGTTTGGGAATATTTTGTGATTTTAATAACTTGATCTCAAAAATAGAATCAGAACAAACAGGCCGATAATTACGTTCATTGCTTTTAAAACTCAAGCCTACTTCTTCTAACAGTTTAACTATCTCTACTTGTAGTTTGCCTTTTGGTATTGCCATTTTTATTTTCATAATATTTCTCGTTTTATTGTTTTTAAGTCATTCCTACTACACTTCCGTCAGCAGGAATCTCATTGTTTTTCTGCCATAAAAAAAGCCCCGTTGAGGTTAATCTAACGGGGCTTTTTATTGTTTATTTGTCTATTTATTTAACGAATATTACAAAGCACCGTCCGATTTTAAATGGCGGTGATGGCGATGTAGAGCTGTTAAATTTAAGTTCATGCTTCTTATATTAGTGATGTTTAATATAATGTCAACACTTTCTTGATTTTTAATCCATTGCCTTCAAAAATACTCTATTTAGCCTTGGAAGACAAGAAGCGTGTGAAGAAAGTTAAAAGCAATTGTCCGCAGATGAACGCAGAAAACGCAGATAAAAAAGCCGTAGGTTTGGTTCCACCAAACAAGTTTTTCCGTCATTCCCGCGAAGGCAGTATTCCATTACACCGATTCTAACGAAGAAAGGTCAAAAGTACTTTTCCGCAGATTGACGCCAATTACGCTGATAATGAGCCATAAGTTTGATTCAAGCTAGCAATTTTTTGATGATTTCAAGAAGAATTTGTTTAACTGCAATTCTCAAAAGAGTAATGAGTCGTTAAGTCTATTAAGTTATAATGTTTGTGTTGGTTAAAATGAACACAAATCCCATTGTGTTCGTAAAAATAGCATATTCCGAACACAACGAGGTTTGTGTTCGACAGGCTTTACACAACTTTTTTCCCTCTGTAATATTTAGCAAAGCTGGATACACCAATATAGCAGCTTGCCTGCCACAAGCTTGGCGGATGATTTGTAAATCACCCGATTCTCGAATTTGCTTGAGTAAGTCCATAGCAGTTGTTTTGGTAATGCCTGTTCGTTTAATAAAATCACTGGTTTTAAATATAGGCTGAGCAAATATAGCATCTAGTACTTGTATAGCATATTGTGAATGTGTGGTTGCAACAATTTTATTTTTCATTAATTCATACAAACTTAATATATCTTGTACTTTTTGAGTATTCTCTTTTGCTTGTGAAATAATGGCTTTTAAGAGCTGTAGGTTTAGTTCACCAAACAATTATGTAATGATTTTATCTTGACTGGTTAAGCCAACTTCAATGTCACTCTGTTTAACACCTAACTATTTGACAACCAATATCAACTGGATTAAATGTTCAAAAATTCTACTAATACGTGCATATTGGTACTTGGATTACAATGCCCAATTGACTTATCACAATTATCAATTAATCTTTTAGAATTATTAATTGCAGTATTCAAACTGGGTAACAATTTATCAAACATATTTGGGTCATTCTTTTTATAATTTATTAAGTTTTCCAGTTCTTTAACTACATCATCTCTCGATAACACAGTATTCCTATATTGATAATGTAACAAATACCAAATTTCATATGAAGGATTAGAAAAAGCAACGTTGACACCTAAATTCCTGGCTTTGTGAATAGCCTCATTATAATCCTGAAGATGATGTCCACCACCATTCGTTCTTTCTGCATCCCTATCAATTAGTATCCATTTATGCTCAAAATCCTTATATGTTAATTGTTCTTCGTTAAAATTCAATAAGTCATCTAAAACCCCTGTAGGGTTAGTATGTTTATGTTTGGCAATAACAAATGATTTAGAATTTATTTTATGTTCTTTTACTAAGTATCTGAAAAATGAATTTAAATAATAAGGCTCTGACTTAGAACCTTCACAAGCGACTAAAAGTTTCTTAAGTTTCGCCATGCTTGCTTTTTTGCGGTTAAAATTAGCTTTGGTTTTCTCTAATTTCTTTTGAGAAAATATTTTATCACCTCCTCCTTGTCTTCTACTCATGATTGCTAGCAGCAAAATTAAAGTCACTTAAATACGGAATTGCTCCGTACTTTCCTTGGAGATAATTCTTTTCAAAGTTTTCAGTTTTTCTGATGTTTTTATAATCTGCAAGTGAAAATAATTTCGTTGCTCCATAATAATCTTTTTCTGTAAACCAAATTTGATCTTTCCTAAATAATGTATTATCCAACATGTTGGTATCATGAGTTACGAATAATAATTGCGCATTAAATTTATTGATTTCCTTATTATTAAACATTTTGACAATACTCTTGGATAAGTTAGGGTGTAAACTCGCTCCAAATTCATCAATTAAAAGAACTTTGCCTTTTTCCAATGTATCTAAAACAGGTGCCAAGATATAAAAAAACTGCTGAGTTCCGATTGATTCTTCTTTAAGTTCAAATTCAACTAATTCAGAACTAGTCAAATCTGAATTATATTTTTTGTGTTCAGTTTTTAGTTTAATTAATTTAATTTTATTATTATCAGATAATAATTTTTCTTTTAAAACATCAGGGATTTTAAGATTGTCAATTGATTCTTGATTTAATACAACCTCTTCTTTATTGATACTTTCTATACCCAAATCAGCCTTTTTAATAAGTGATGCAATTTTTTGTTTGAAATCCTTGTTATCTAACTGATTCGAAGCAAACTCAACATACCCACCTTTTTCAGAACCATCAATAAAGTTTAAATGACTAAACCAATTTAAAATAGAAGCAGAGACTTCTCCACCTTCTTGATCAGTTTTCCAAATAAAAAGGTGGTTTTTAAGAACTTTTAATCCAACTCCTTCTTTAAATTTATTTTTATTAATATAAAAAATACCTTCATCCACATCACGAAAAAACAGTTTAGCCTCTTTACCTTTAGTATCCTCAAACAACCATTCTGAATATACTTGAATATTATCCATTTCATAGCCATACCTGTATTTAATTTCATTGACAAAAAATACAATTTCAAATGAGCTAGAAGCTTTTTCAGTTTCAGTACTTAACTTAAATGGATGGTGTTCTAAAACATCTGTTGACTGAGTCACTTTGGTTTTATTTAATACAGTAGCACTCATAAAGCCCAAGGCTTTTAAAAAATTACTTTTGCCTGTCGCATTATGCCCATATAAAACAGCCGAAGTGTTTATTTTATAATTTCTCAAATCAAAAGTATTTCGTTCAGCCTTGATGGAAGAATTCATACTAATAGTCGCAGTATCTTTAATAGATTTAAAATTATTCACACTAAATTGTAATAACATTTGTTATGCTCAATAGTTAATAAAGGAGCAAATATTACCATAATAAACAGCATATTTGCATTTTATTTACGAAATCATAATTTATTATGAATAAACTGTGTAAAATAATCTATTAAGAGTGGGTAAAAAACTACTTATAAATCAATAAATACAATGGGTGTCAAATTATTTTTCACATATCTAGATTAGGTTCACCTATTCCATTTTTCTTTTAAGTTTCTCAGAGATTTTCAATATCCTATTATCGCCAGAACAGTATTTTATAATTTCTAACAACCCTTCATCCTCCAACAAATCTAAAATATTATCAATTAATATAATGGGTTTATTAGTTCTTGAGGATAGTTCCGAGTTTTTCAAAACTTCTTCATTAACGATTAATCCACCAATTTCGTCAATTAAACCTTCATAATTGGACATAAATGATTTGCAATATTCATGTAAACCATATTTGGTTAAACGACATGTTCTACTATTTGTTGTTTCATGGTAATCTATTAAATATTCATCTTCTAGTATTTCAATTGAACCCAATACAGTTTTTAGATTTAATTCAAATTTATTGTCACTACAAAACATTTCTTCAATGTCAATATGTGATTCATTGTTTTGTATAGTGAAATCGCCTAATATTTTCAATATTTTACTATCAGTTTTATTCAAGCCATTTAACTCAATTATTTCTTCAGAAGTATAATTTGGAACATTTCCCAATTCAGGTTTTAAACTATTCCCAAAAATTTGATCTTTAATTTTATTGAAACTATCTTCATAGTTTTCTAATTCAAGTATTTTAATCCAAAGGATAGATTTTAAAGCTTCTGGAACTTCACACTCATCAATTACAACAGGTATAATTTTCGTACCACTTTCAATTCTTTTTATAACAGCATGATTCAATTCTTCCATAACCCAAGGTTTTGAGATACTTACATTCGATAATACAATAATGAAGAAATCAGCATTTGAAAGCCCTTGATTGAATATTTTATCAACCAAGCTATCGCCAGGCAACATTTCCCATTCATCAACCCAAGCGTCAATTCCTGTTTTTCTTAGTTTTTTAGCAAAATCAATAACAAATCTATCTTTGTCTTCTGTTGCATGACTTATAAATACTTTTGGATTTTTACTATCACTCATAAATCACTCAACCTCAATCTTATCAATTTCTTGCATGATTCTGTGGGTTTCAAATAATGCGACGATGATTTTTTGGTAATGGAGGATGTCTTCGAATTTTAGTTCGCGGGTTTTGCGGTCTTTGAGCCATTTTTGGGCGGGTTGGTAGCCGCCGATGTAAAATTCCCATGAGATTAGTGGCACGTTGTCGAAGTATTGGGTGTCGTTAATCCAGACTTTGCCGTGGGTGTCGGTTGTGGCTTGGTAGCCTATGCTGGTTTTGGTGAGCTTGCGGGTGATGTTGTTGTCGCCGTCTATCGGATAACTGCTGATGTATTGTTCGACTTTGGGTGATTCTAGTAAATGTATTTGGCGTATTTCGCCACCAAGTTTGACCAGTTGCCAAAAAGTCTTGGCATCTTTTGGATAAGGCACTCTGGGGAAATCTATTTTTAAGAATTCTTTGTATTTATCACGGTATGTGGGCGAATGCAATACGGCATAAATATAATCTAAAATATCAATTGGGGCGAAAGTGTTTTGGGTGGTTTCTTTTTCGCTGGTGAAGGTTAGATTTAGTTTTTTGGCAATTTCTTTAACTATTTCTTTGTTTAGGTTTGGTATTCTTTCAATACTTTGATTACTTGATTGTTGATTATCGTTTTCAGGGTACAAATATAGAGGAAATAAATTAACTCCTCCTCTTCTAAAAACATTTGCATCAACTGGATCTCTAGACACTGTAGTAAGACACCATTCAATATTACCAACAGCTAGTCCTTGTCTTCCAATTCCTAATAATATATTTTCCTTATCTAAAACATTTTGAATTAATTCTTTTCTAGGATAATCCATCATTACATAGCTAAAATAACAATACTTATCATCAAAAGGCCTATAACTGCATTTAATAATCTTTTCTTTCCAAGAAGAATCATTTTGAATGTTTTTTCTAGCTTTTGTTAATTGCCAGTCTCTATTGTCTTTGATTAAATATTTACTATAAATATTCTCATTAGTTTGATTTAAATCCCTTAAATCAAGTGCTCGTGAATTAATGCTATTTTTGTTTTCACTGATTGCGAATTTATCTCTATGAGTCTGAAAGCCCATCACATTAATGTTAAATAAATCGGTAGGCTTTATACCTTTATTATATTTGTTTAAAACCTCTTCATCAACATATTTAAATATGAAATTATTCTTCACAGGGATAATTGTCTTAAATTCAATTGTAGTTAGAGAGTTATTTAATAAAAAATCATATTTAAAATCACGTTTACCATATAAATCATAATGAAAGACCTTGCCTAATTCGTTGGCTTTTTTCTTGCCAGTTTTGACAAAGACTGTAATAGCTACGCCTTGCATAATATCAAACACATTGGTATCAGGCGAACCATCTGGGCAGACTTCTTTCTTTTTGCTGTTGCCGTGTAAATCAATGGTATAGATTTTGTCGTATGTTTTTAATAAATTCCAACGCATACCGCGAAAGGTTGGGTTATCTAAAAAACCATGTGGGTTGATAAATGCCAAGATGCCTTCACCATTTCTTTCAATATAGTATTGTCCGTATCTTAAAAATTTCACGTAGTCATCATTAATCCATTTGGGGTTGCGTTCTTTGAGTTTTTCTTTGCCACCGGGTTCTTTTTTATAATCCTCCATCAAGTTCATTATCCATTTGCCTTTGTTGGCACTTTCGCCACTGTAAGGTGGATTGCCCATAATCACCATCACGGGTGTATCGCGTTTGATGTGGTTGGCTTCATTGGCTTCGGTGCTAAGCCAACTTGAAAATATTGTGCCTGTGTCTGGGTGGTGTTCTTCTAGTGAGTTGGTGAGGTAGATGTTGAAGCGTTGGTTTTTGGTGGATTTGTAGCCTGTTTCGGTGAGTAACATGTCAAGCTTGAGGTGTGCCATCGAGTAGGATGCCATCAGCAGTTCAAAGCCGTTGAGTCTGGGGATGAGATGTTCTTCCACATAACCACTCCACGCGCCTTGCATGGCTTTGAAGTTTTTACTGTAGATGTATTTGACCACTTCGGCAAGAAATGTACCTGTGCCTGTGGCTGGGTCGATGATTTGTACTTTGTGGACTTGCTTTTCCATTTGTTTGTAACCTGTTGCTGAGCGTTTATCAGGTATTTGTGAATCGACTTTTATGGTGGTTTTACTGGTATCGGCTAATCCTTGTGGTAAGTTAAATTCGGTTTTCAATATATCATCAACGGCACGCACGATAAATTTGACCACTGGTTCTGGCGTGTACCAAACACCACGGGCTTTGCGCAGCTTGGGGTCGTATTCGCTCAAGAAATCTTCGTAAAAGTGTATGATTGGGTCTTGGCTCTGGGTGCTTTTGCCAAAGTTGTGCAGTAAGGCATCGACATTGGTGGCGCGAAACACATCGGCTAAGTTGTCCACCGTGGTCATGATGCGTTCATCAATATCAGGGCCTGCCACGTAGCTAAAGAGTCTGCGTAAAAACGGATTGGATTTGGGTATCAACTCGGCGGCTTCTTGACGGCTAAAATCATCAAGCGTTGTGTCGTGCAAACGCGCGGCAAACATGCCATAGGCTAAGGTTTGGGCATAAATATCGGCAAAACCAGTGGGTGTTAAATCATGAATCAATAGGCTTTTAAAGGTTTCGTATTGTTCTTTTAGTGAGGTATTTTCTTGGCTTTGTTCATCTGAGGTGATGGCTTGTTGTAAAATATTTTGTAATAACTTGGCTTTGCCTGCCATCATTTTGGCCAGTTTTTTGGATGATTTGATGGTTTGCCCAATATGGGTACAAAAATCTTGGATGAGGTTGGTGAATTGGGCAAAGTTTTCAGGCAGTGGTGTGACTGTATTACCACCAATATCGTTTTCTACGATTTCAGCAATCCTGATTTCGTGTACCAATTCACCCTCTTGAAAAAATTGAAACCAAATATAATCGGTGATGATTAAATTATCCAGTGCTTTTTTGTATCTGTCGAATTGCTCTTTAAATGTTTTACTGTTGAGGTCTTTGCCGATGTCTTTGGCTTCGATATAACCAATGGGTACTTTACCTTTGGTAATGACATAATCAGGGTTACCACAATCGGTGACGTTGGCTGGCTCGTTGGTGATTTCTACATCTGTTACCAGTTCGCGTATTAATGTTTCTAAATCTCCTCGGTAGGAATGTTCTCTAGAGATGCCTGATTTTAGTCGGGTGCTGACGGATTGAATGTAGTTTTCTATGGTCATTTTAGTCCTTTGGGAGTTTATGAGGTTATTCTATCATTGATGCCATTTTTATTAAATCATTTTACTTTCTCAATTTTTGAGAATGAGTTATGGATAATGTGTGTTATGGAAGAAGAACTAAAAAGAAGAATCAAAATGATTTTGGCTGTTGCTGATGATTTGGTGCAGGGTAAGCCATTACAGACGTTAAAACTTCGCGTGATTATACACATGATTGGCAATGAATTTGAAGCCAAGAATTTTTACCGTTATTTGCTTGAAAAAAGCTACCAACACTTTTGTAATGGCGAATCTCTTAGTCCTGGCAAGGTGGTTTCAGATAAACAAAAAAAGAAATTGTATGAGGATGCTATTTGTAACATTATTCGGTATTTGTCTGGTGGAAAAGATTCAGTTAGAGCCAAAGAAACCATGAACAATATGTCAGATTATATTTATACTTTATCTTCTGGATATGAACGAATTTGGGTACATGCCAAGAGATTAAACCTTGAGGATACGGATTTAATGCTAATACATGGATATTCTTGATCGATTTGTTGAAAATAAATACGATGGGGATTATGCGTATTGGATGGTGCAACAGTATGTGATTGATTATAAAGATTTGCGAATTATGATGAAAAAAAACTCCAGCCAACGGGTGATGGATATTGCCAATTATTTTATTGTCCCAACACGCTAGTTAAAACTATGCACTTTTAGTGCAAGGCTTTAGCTGATACACATTTTAGCTGTGCTAAAATGTGATTATGAGCCAACAGAGAATATCAAGTCATACGGTTAGTCATTTAACGGTGCACATAGTTTGGATAACTAAATACAGATACCCAGTTTTAACAGGTGAAATTAAAACTAGGTGCCGAGATTTAATAATGCAAGTTTGTGATGCTGAGGATATACGAATATTAAAAGGAGTTGTTAGTAAAGATCACGTGCATATGCATTTAGAATATGCAGCTAAACATTCGATTAGTGATATAATAAAACGCTTGAAAGGGCGATCTTCACGAAGATTACAAGATGAGTTTCCAGAGCTAAAGAAAAGATACTGGGGTCGCCATTTTTAGGCAATTGGTTATGGTGCTTGGTCTACAGGTGATCTTACAGAAGAATTGGTACAAGAATATTTAGAACACCATAGAAATCCATCAAATGTAGAAACAGGGAATATTATATTGGAGTAACAGGACTTTCAGTCCAATAACAACCTATGGACTTTCAGTCCATAGTCGTTGAGTTATCATCCTCGACAAGTGGGTCGAGTTGTGCCCTTGTTTGTGACGCATTGATGGTTTGGCTATAATCCTTAACAGTACTTATTGAATAACTGTTTGACAGGCAAAGCCATTCAAAAGTGTTGATTAAAGAGACTATGAAAGTATTCTGATGACGAGTAAAAATGGTCTAAATTTCGCTACTTTTCGTTAAAAAACTTGGAATTAGCCAGCTAGTCACTGCGCTTTCCGTCTCAATTAGCAAATTTTACCCTCATTTTTCTTTCGCCACATAATACTTTCACAGTCTCTAAACCCAGCTACCCGATAGGAGTTTTTGGCTTGGTTGATTTCTATGATTATTTCCTAAAATCTTGCAAAATTTCGCCTGCATCTTTGGCTTCTTGTTCGTGGTCTATTTCACGCCAAGATTCTTGTAATGCAGCTTCGTACCAATCTTGCATGCTAGGCACAGACAAAATAGTTTGCATATAATCTTGGGATTGTTGGCTAAAGGGAAGGCCATAAGTTTGTGACCTAAAAGCAACCGGTGCGAACATGGCGTCAACGGCGGTGAATTGTTTGCCTGCTAGAAAGGGTCCGCCAAACTTTGTTAATCCTTGTTGCCACAGTTCATCAATTCTATCTACATCGTGTTGCAAGGCATCATCGACTTGGTGCAGTTTAACCCGTAATCCACAGCTCATGCCGCATTGATTGCGAACGGCAGGAAATCCCGAATGCATTTCGGCGCTGGCACATCTTGCCCATGTGCGAGCAGCTTTGTCGCTTGGCCAAACAGATGGATATTCTTCGGCTAAGTATTCCATAATAGCCATTGAATCCCAGATGGTTAGTCCGTTATCAATCGAATCATCAATCAAATCATCAATTAAACAAGGCACCTTGCCACTGGGGCTGAATTTTCTGTAATTTTGCCAATATTTGCCTGTATTCAATGGGGAAATAATTTCTTCAAAATCAATATTCAATTCTTTCATCAATACCCATGGGCGCAATGACCATGATGAGTAGTTTTTGTTGGCAATGTAGAGTGTTTTCATAAATTGTATCATTAACAAGGTTAGATAAGTATAGCAGGATTTGATCAAACCCTGCTATACAAATTGTGGCTAAATACTATAAACTATAGCCTCTCTCATCGTGAGAGCTGATATCCAAACCTTCAACTTCGTCTTCTTCAGAAACACGTAAGCCTAAGGTTAAATCTATCACTTTCAAGATGACATAACTCAATACTCCTGACCACACTATGGTAACAAGAACCGATAGAAATTGTGACCAAACTTGTGAGCCCATGGTTACGCCTTCACCGAATCCAACACCGCCCAATGAAGCAGAAACAAAGACTCCAGTTAATAAGGCGCCAATGATTCCACCAATGCCATGAACACCAAATACATCTAAAGAATCATCGTATTTGAACTTGTTCTTTAAGCTGGTAGCTGCCCAATAGCAACCCAGACCCGCGGCAAAACCAATCGCCAAAGCACCGGTTGGACCCACTGAACCAGAAGCTGGCGTAATGGCAACCAAGCCACCTACTGCACCTGAGGCGATACCCAAAACACTGGGCTTACCGTGTTTTATCCATTCAACAAACATCCAAGTTAAAGCGGCTGCGGCTGCAGCAATTTGAGTTACGGCCATAGCCATGCCTGCTGCGCCATCTGCTGCCAATTCACTGCCAGCATTGAAACCAAACCAACCAACCCACAATAAAGCTGCGCCGATTAAGGTCAGGGTTAAATTGTGCGGTGGCATAACAATTCGTTTATATCCTTTGCGTTTGCCGACCATAATTGATGCGACCAGTCCAGCGACTGCTGCATTTATGTGAACCACTGTTCCACCTGCAAAATCTAGGGGAGCAGGTGACATTTGGCTTAACCATCCACCGCCCCAAACCCAATGACAGATAGGCAAATAAACAATCGTACCCCATACCGTCATGAACCAGAGTATCGCTGAAAATTTCATCCGTTCGGCAAAAGCCCCAACGATTAAAGCAGGTGTGATAATGAAGAAGGTCATTTGGAATGTCATGAACACAGTTTCTGGAATGGAGCCAGACATCGAATCAACGGTTAAATTCAATAACATAAAGTTATCCAGTCCGCCTATCCAGTTATTCACAGAGCCACCATCAGAAAATGCCAAGCTATAGCCATAAACCACCCAGATAATACTCATTAAACCTGTGATAGCAAAACATTGCATCAATACCGATAGGACGTTTTTGCTGCGTACCATGCCTGCATAAAACAAGGATAAACCAGGAATGGTCATCAATAAAACCAAGGCGGTTGCCGTTAACATCCAGGCGGTATCCCCTGATGACAAGGTGTCTTCAGCCATTGCTAATGATGGCATAATCAGGCAAAGAGAAAGTAATTTTTTAAATTTATAAAGCATCATCACCCGTCTCTCCTGTACGAATCCGTACTGCTTGTTCTAAATTGGCTACAAATATTTTTCCATCGCCTATTTTGCCTGAATTGGCAGAACGTGATATTGCTTCGATAACTTGATCAAGCATGTCATCGGCAATACCAATTTCTAATTTAACCTTGGGTAGAAAGTCAACCACATATTCAGCGCCACGATACAATTCTGTGTGGCCTTTTTGTCGCCCAAACCCTTTGACTTCAGTGACTGTGATGCCATTAATACCGACATCAGATAAAGCTTCTCGCACATCGTCAAGTTTGAAGGGCTTTATAATTGCTGTTACTAGTTTCATGGTATTTTCTCCTAAAGATTAAAAGATTTAGACCAAGCAATGCTGGCCACTAAATCGTTGTTGGTTATTAAGCTGTTGGTTTTATCGATGGCAAAAGTAAAGTTTTTCTTGCTGACATTAAAATTTAAATGGTTGTAGTCGTCACCATTTGGATCGTCAAAATTATATTGCCCCACAAGGAAGCTAATGCCAATGCCATTGTCCAATGTTTTACTTGCTCCAACCGAATAATATAAATCACCTTGGCTAAATTCTACACTGTTATTGTCTTTTGATGAAATGGTGTAGGCAATACTGGCTTTAATAATACCGTAACTGAGATTTACATAAGTTTCATTGAAATAATCGTTGTCGTTGGGATACTGGTAGCTAATATAGCCAATAGTGTAATTGAAATCATTGATTGTTTTAGCAAAACCGCCATATAAATCCAGTTCATAGCTGCCACCATTTAAAGTTGAGACCCAGGAGCCTAAGAAGAAACCATTTTGGTTGGAATAATCAAGACCTCCATATTCTGCAAAATTGGTGTTGCTTTGGGTGACTCCTCGCCAGAGGTAGTTGCTGGTTAATCCGATATTACTGCTGGTAGCAGCGTTGCTTAGTGTTGAAGTGATTGTGCCCAATATTAGCCAGAATAGCAAGTTGAGCGATAGGTTGTTTTTACATTTTTTAGCAGATGTTAACTGCTTTCTAAGCGAGGGCTCAGGGTCGTCTGTTGATACTGTGATTCTCATATTTTTTCTCTCTTTTTAAGTTAATGCTTTAAAAAGTATTTTCTAAAGTCGCCTTAATACTAGAGGAGAATGTTGATAAATAAAAATAATGTTTATTTATGGCATTCATAAAATATATTTATGTATTTTTTGTAACCATTTGATTTTGAACAATAATTAACAATAAGAATATATGGCAGTTAATATCTATTAAGTGGTTAATTTAGTATTGTTAAAACTTTAACTGAGAAAATCAACTTTGTTCGGCATCCTGTTGTTTTGCTTGTCTCGAATAGACCTCAATAGTATTTCCTCCATTTTCCAGCGCGACATTCAGTGCATCTCCTGCCATTTTCAAGCCATTCTCAAAAGATACTGATTTATTGTGTTGATTAACTGAAATGCCGATACTTGTAGTGTATTTGATGTATTTGGTACCATCATGAATAACGGCTTTGTGTAGGATGTGTTCACGTAAACGGTTGGCCAATATTTTGGCTTGGTCTACATCTGTGTTGGGCAAGAAAATGGCAAAATTTTCACCGCCCATGTGTGTGGAAATATCGCTGTCCCTGACAGTTGCTTGAGTAACCTGGCCAAACACTTCTAACACTCGATCACCGCCGCTAATGCCATATTTTTCATTAATGTGATTAAAATCATCCAATTTAACGGCAAGAATACAATAGGGCTGTTTGTTGCGAATAGAATAATTGTGGCTCTTTTCGCTGGCTTTATTGAATACAGGTCGATTAAACAATCCTGTTAATTCATCATAGGTTTGTAATTTCCCTATGTCTTTTTCGAGCAAACTTATATCGGTGAATAAATCATAAATAAAAGATAAAACAAACGGTGCCAAAAGAATGGTTATTATTGCTGCACGGATTAAATCATCGGGTTTTTTTAGTTCGTGATTTAAAACATAGGCAAGTAACGTATCTAAAATAACTGCAAGTACTACGGAAATAAATGTAAAAAGTATTACCGTTTTTGCCCTTCCTAATTTTTGAAAAATGTTTCTCATTGTTTCTCCCCATACAAGCCATTATTAACCATTTGCCTATTATGATAATCAAAAACAGACAATATATCAATAGCTCAGTAACTATTATTGTTTGCTAATGATATGAATTTAAGGTTAAATACTGTTTTAAAATCAATATTTACCAGTAATGCAACCTAGAATTGTCACTTTAATCTGCTTATTTTTGATATCAACTTGTGTAATTTCTGATGGCTATGAACGCTTACTTTATTTGAAAAACTTTCAAAAACTGGGTGAGCGGGCCTGCAAAGAAAACAAAGTGATGGTAGTAATGATTAGCCGTGAAAGTTGCCCTTATTGTGTAAAGTTAAAAAAACTTGTTTTTGTACCCGAAGTGAAACACGGAGAGCTCAACAGCAAATGGTTATTGAGAGAGCTTTTGATAGATAGCGGTGAAACACATATTGGTTTTGACGGCAAAGAAATTGAGTCTGTTGATTATGCTCGATCTATAAAAGCCACGCTTACACCAACGGTTTTGTTCTTAGATAAAGATGGAAAAGAAATAGGCAAGCGTATTGTTGGAACAGGTGGAACGATTGATTTTTATGATTTTTACCTTAAACGTTCAATCAATGAGGCACTAGAAAACCAAGCTTGTTCGCCCTGATTTTATTACAATGTACATTGGCCTAAAATATTTCCACATTACTTTTATTTCTATAAGTATAGTGTTGTTTCAATACCGTTACTTTTTAAAGACAATAAACAGACCTTTGGCAAAGCACTTAAAAATCATTCCTCATATCAATGATACTTTATTATTAATATCAGGAATCAGTATGGCTGTTATTGCTGAGTATAATCCCTTATACCACCCTTGGTTGTTGGCTAAATTGATTGCACTTTTATTGTATATAGGCTTTGGAATGTTGGCGTTTAAAACTTCTGGGCCCAAAAGTCTACTTGCCTACCTGTTGGCTACATTTACTTTCGTATTTTTGGTATTAACTGCTATTTATAAAGTTCCTTTTTTAATTGGTACATAAGAAGTTGCTAATATAAGGCGATTCTGTGTTATAATTTTGCGCTGAAATGAAAATTATGATTATTTGGAGAGTGTTATGAACAAAAAATTACCATTGATATTGGCCATTGTAGGGGCTTTTTCTCTTACAGCTTGTCAAGCAGAAAAAGTTAACAAAGAAGCTGTGACGGAAGTAAAAGAAAAAGTTACTGAAGTTAGCCAAGCAGTTATAAAAGTCAAAGATACTGCGGCTCTTGAAGCTGAAGTATTAACCAAATATCCGCCACTGGATATTGAAATGAGTGCTAAAAAACTAGCCGACCATACCTACCAAGTCCAAGGAATGGCAGGAATTGCAACCGATAATGGTGGTTTTATTTCAAATTCAGGATTTGTTGTAACAGACGAGGGAGTGGTTGTGATTGATGCATTAGGATCACCACCGTTGGCAGTAGAGTTGCTTAAACGTATTCGTCAGGTTACTGATAAGCCGATTAAAAAATTGATAATTACGCATTACCATGCAGATCATGTGTTTGGAGCTCAAGTCTTTAAGGAAATAGGTGCTGAAATTATTGCACCAATAGGCAGCATGAAATATATCAATGCAGATTCAACTCCTGCACGTTTAAACGAGAGAAGAGAGTCATTGAAACCTTGGGTAAATGAGCAAACTTATGTGGTTACACCCGATGTTATCATAGACAAGACTACTGATTTTACACTTGGCGGTCAAGAATTTACTATTAATGTGGTGGGTGCGGCGCATTCAGATGGAGACCTAACTCTATTGGCAAAAGAAGATGGCATTTTGTTTTCTGGAGATATTATTTTCGGAGGCCGCGTTCCTTTCATTGGAGGGGGTAGTACCATAAAATGGGTTGAGACACTTGCTGAAATGTCAAAAGGTTTAGATTTAAATGTTTTGGTGCCAGGACATGGTGATGCATCAACAGATCCAGCACAGGCGATTAAGCTAACCAGTAGTTATATTATTTATATGCGTGAAGTAATGGGTGCAGCAGCAGAGGATTTAGAAGAATTTGTTGAAGCTTATGAAGCGGTTGATTGGTCAGAGTTCAGTTCTTTACCAGCTTTTGATAATGTGAATCGAATGAATGCGAATACTGTGTTTTTATCTATGGAAGAAGAATCTGTTGAGTAAAAGGCTAGAGATTTAAAAGTAAAAAGAGGGCACAAGTCCTCTTTTTTTTGTCTAAATATTTACAATATGAGCAAGTGCTAATGTAGCGGTTGCTAAATTTCTATGATACAATTGAAGATTAGGTTAAATATTTTAAAAAAATGAGGAGATATTATGTCAACAAATAATCACAGTGCCGAAGTACAAAATACATACGGCCAGATGGGTTTATCCAGCCTTGCAATTCGTTTTGCAATGGGTTTTATATTCTGGGGTGGTTTTTCACGCCGTGCAATTTATGCCGTAGCACCTGCTGATGGTAATCACTTTAAGCTAGATGTTGAGCATGCCAATTTTGTAGGGAACAAAATAGCAGCAGCTTATCCTGGTTCTTTTATGCCAGAAACATTGGTATCTGTTATACAAAATGTACCTTTAATGAATTTTACCATGTGGTTGTTTTCTTTTGCTGAATTGGCAGTAGGCCTAGCATTAATTTTTGGTTTCGCAACACGTTTTGCTGCCATCGGTGGTATGGCATTAAATCTAGGTATGATGTTGGTTTTCGGGTGGATGGGTTCAACTTGTTTAGATGAGTGGACCATGGCAGCCTTTGGATTTGCCATATGTGCCAGTGTATATGTGACTGGTGCAGGTTATTATGCTGTAGATAATGTATTGGCCAAGAAAAGTATAGGCCAATGGAAAGTTTTCCCATGGTTATTTTCTGGTCCAATGCCAATGAGCAATGATGGTTTAAAGAAATTCAGCATCTGGATGACAGTGATTACTTTCGTATTTATCGTTGGTTTTTACAATGTTTTATATGGCGCAACTTATAGTAAGCTTAAGCCACGTGTGGGTTTCCATCATCAAAATATTAAAATTTCAGAAGTACATGTGAAAGAAGATGGTTCTTTATCATTTTATGGTTATGTGAATGCTGGACCTGATACTCAAAAAGGCTATGTAATCAAAGCTGAATTAAAAGATGAATTTGGTGATAATATTGCTACATGGAGTGCTGCGACAATGGCGAATATGCCTGAGGCTAATATTGACAATACCTTTAAAATGGCTTGGGGTTCTAAATTTGTAAGAACCCGTGCTGGTATCGGCGGAAAGACTGGTGCACAAGCAACAATCACATTGCCTGCAACTGGAGATACTGAAGTTGAAGAAGGGGAGACTTATACACTTAAGCTTTCTCAAATTGAAGGCGCTCCATTTACCTTTACTGGTGTTGCAAAAGCCGAAGCTGGTGGATTTGTAATTGAAGGTTCAACGGCTAAGCATTAATCACAATCTGGAGAGCTAGAGATAGTTCTCCAATTTAATTAGAATATATTCGGAGACAATAAATGAATTTTCTTAAAAACATTCTCGCGTTAGTAGGTGTCTTGGCTATTGCTGCTGGTGTTTACGGCTGGTCAAAATTTGGTGAAGACTATAAAATATTCAAATCGTTAGATCCCAAGGCTGGAGAAGTCTATTGGGAGATGTGGCAAAATTTAAAAGTTTCGCGTGTTACTGCAGAAGCAACGGTTTGGATTAAAGAATTTGAAGAAGGCGTTACCAAAGAAGATGCTGAAGAATCAATGAAACTGGTGGCCAATGAAATGAACATGAAATTGGTTGGTGAATTGCCTTTAAGCGAACAAGTTTTTGCTGAAACGGGTGAGCCACAGCGTTTCTTGAAAATATTTGAATTTTGTGATGCCAGAACCGCACGTTTGATGGTGGATTATAATGTGTTTATCTCCGCATATTTACCCTGCCGTGTTTCCATGGTTGAACGCAAAGATGGTACATTTGCATTGTATTCGATGAATATGGATATGATTCTACACGGAGGTGAAACCTTGCCGCCGGAGCTGTTTAAGAAAGCTTCTCGTGTAAAAGAGACCATTCTTGCAGTGATGGAAAAAGGTGCAGCTGGCGACTTTTAACAAACAAACTTTTGAATCTAAAAAACCCCAGTTGTTTGGGGTTTTTTTTATGGAAAACATTATGCAACAAAAAATAGATATATCAGTAACCAAACTATGGAAAGAGTTCATCAAAGTCAATTCACAATATGCCAATCAAGAGGCTCCTGAGTCATATTGTTTTTGTGACAATGAGGTTGATGCGAATGTTTGTGCTCAGTTGGTTGTCAAAAATATCAAACAAGCCACCGCAGGATCTCTATGGTGGTATGAATACAGCAATGAGCCCTTATCAAATATTGGTGACTTATTTATTATTACCAATTGGAATGGCATTGCAAAGGCTATCATTCAAGTGTCCAAAATAGAAAAAACACCGTACAACCAAATTTCTACCGAGTTTGCAAGGATCGAAGGTGAAGGCGACAAATCATTGGTGTACTGGAAAAAAGTACATTGGGCTTATTTCACCAGAGAAATGCTACCCTATAATCTAAAACCCACAGAAGATATGATTATCGTCTGTGAGTATTTTGAAACAGTGTGGACTAATACAGATTAAATGACTAAACTTCTATTTCAACCTCTCTAGAAATATTGGCTTTTCCACCAGCCATCAATGAAAGAATTTGACCTCTCTTTGTGTCAAGATTAATCACAATTTTACTGGCAGATGGTGAGGGCATAAAATACCCTTGTTCAATGTTGAACCCACCTTTTTTTATCCCAATTTTATCATAAAGATAACATGCCATTGGACCTGCTGCCATTCCCGTAGCAGCTTCTTCTTCAACTCCATAGCGAGGAAAAAACATTCTTGTAGAAACATCACTTTCCTTGTGTTGGGTTTCATTGGTATAAACATAATATCCGATTAGATCAAGTTCTTCAGAAATCGAAGATATTTTTTTGAAATCAAGTGTTAATTCAGCAAGAATTGTTTTATTTTTCACACCAATTATGACAAAAGAATTTCCTGTATTTATCAATAAAGGGTTATTAATAACTTCTTGTTCTGTTACTCCAATAGAGTTAAGAATCTCATGATGGTATTTTTCAATGGGAGTATATTCTGGTGCCAATTGCTGCATATAAGCCATATCCCCATCTATCAAAATTTTACGGTTGCCATCGATTGTTTCTTTAGTATACCAACCTTGGTTAACTTTACCAAGTTGTGCAAGGTAACTAAAAACAGCAATAGTTGCATGACCACAATGTGCAATTTGTCTGGTGGGTGTATAAAAGTCCAGCTTGAAGTCAGCTTTGATAGATTTAGAAACAAAAGCAGTTTCAGATAATCCAGCTTTTTTTGCTATGGTCAACTTTTGTTGGCGATTTAATTTATCTGCATTTATAACTACTCCAGCAGGATTTCCTCCTTTATTGTTATCTACAAAAGCATTGAGTATCTTAACTTTGATTTTCATGGTGTTACTCCAGTTAGTAAAAATGACATTCTAACTGGTTAGAGTATGCTCTAAGTCAAGAGGGTTTTTAGTTTTTGTAATTTTATTTCAGTAACTGAAATATAGTGTTCAAGATCATTTTTCTGAAATTGTAATTTTTTTAAATGAATTTTCAATAACTCAGCTACTTTAATATTGTCATTATCTTTATATGCACGGGTATACACGTTTATTTTTTTTAAAGGCATACCAGACTTTTTTAAGCAGGTTATCCAATTGGCTATTTCAACATCTTTCGCACTATAAGTTCTATGCCCACTCTGGTCTTTCTTTGGTTTTTCTAGTAAGCCAATTTTTTCATAATATCTAATTGTATGCCTGCTAATACCTATTTCTTGGCTTAATTGTGCAATTTTCATTGTTGAGACTTTACCCAATTGACCACTTTTGTATTCAGTACTTCCATCGGTACAGCCCCTCCTAAAAGAACCAAATCATGAAATCCTTTAATATCAAATTTATCGCCTAATTGTTGCTTTGCTTCGGCCCTTAATTTAAGGATGTTAATCATACCCAACTTATACCCAAGTGCCTGGCCTGGCCAAACCATGTAACGTTCTATTTCAGCCACAACATCTGACTCAACTGTTCCAGTGGTCTCAGCCATGTATGTAATGGCTTTTTCCCTGCTCCATCTTTTATAGTGTAAACCAGTATCGACCACCAATCTCACCGCTCGGAATAATTCTGCTTTTAAACGGCCCAAATCACTGTATGGATCGTTCTCATACATGCCCATCTCTGCTGCGACTTTTTCTGAATACAGTGCCCAGCCTTCGACGTATGCATTATAAGGTGCAATGCGTCTAAGCATGGGAAGACTGTCTTGCTCTAGATTCAGTGCCACTTGCCAATGGTGTCCTGGAATCGCTTCATGATAGGTCAATGTTTTTAAATCAAACTTAGGGTTGGCTTTTATATCACGCAGATTAATCCAATATATACCAGGGGCAGAACCATCCAGAGGTGGGTTGGTATACATTCCACCAGGGGCAGATTCTTCTCGTGATTTGGGGAATTTTCTAACTTCTATAGCATACTTTGGGCGGGTGGCAAATTGCTCATCCATGCGTGAAGAAATTTCATCAATATAGCCATTGATATCTTTGAGCAACAATTTTCTTCCCTTGTCAGAATCTTCATAAAGGAACTTCGGATCATCGTTGATTTCAGTCATTCTTTGTCCAACAGTTCCATCGCTAGTTCCTTGTGCCTGAAGAATGCGATCCATTTCCTTGGTGATTCTATGGACCTCATCTAAACCCAATTGATGAATTTGTGCGGGTGTTAAATCTGTGTCTCCCAAAATTTTAACTGCGTCTTTATAAAAGGCTTCTCCTCCAGGTTGAGACCATATACCGGAATCAGTTCTGGCAGATAAAGTTAAATCATTCAGTTGTGTCACGACACTTTTATACGCAGGATAAACCTTATTTGTTACTAGGGTTTTTACTTTACTAATAAGTTCCAGTTTTTGTTGTGGATTGATTGTTGTAACTTTATCAATTTTATTGGCAAATGATTTAACAAAAGGATGTTTGTTTGGGTCAGGCTTAATAAAGCTCTTCATGGCCTTGATGCTTTTGTTAACAATAACCAAGGGGGGAACCCACTCTTTGTCACTGTCAGCAGAGATCTTCGCCAAAATATTTTCAACAAACAAATCAAAGTGATCTAAGCGATGGATGTAGTCGTTGGCATCATCTAAATTGTTGATTTGCTGATTGGTAATCATGGTATTGGGCACATCAATTAATGGGCCATTGATTTGATTCACCACAAATGCCGACAAACCCATCCAAACATCGATATAGCCAATATCAAATGCTTGGTTGCCTGAAAAATAACGGGTTAAATTTTGCATAACTGCCGTATTATCATCGGTTGTATTCAAAGAGGATAACTGGTGGTTGATGAGTCTCAAACCATGACGTAACTTGGCTTCTGCATCGGGTGAAAAATCTGCTAATCGATGACCAAACTTTCCTCCAGCCAATTGTTCATCTAAACCAAACATGGTCGAGCTTGACGGTCTAGCTTTAAACAATGTTATGGTGCTTTCTTTGTACAGCGTATTTAAATCAACTGAATTATTCACCTGTTTGTGTTGGCAGGAACTTAATATGCCTATGCCAATAATTAATAAAATTTTTGCTTTCATTGTGTTTTCACTATCCAGGTTAGGGTTTAATCAGACTATTGTAATCTATCTGCCTTGCGTGCATAATAAAAAAATGAAACAATTTAACCTGACAATAAAAACCCCTGGTCGTGGCTACTATTTGATTACAAATGAAATAGAGGCGATTATTGACATCAATTCAATTAAAATAGGCTTGTTGCATGTTTTCTTACAACATTCGAGTGCCAGTCTAACCATCAATGAAAATGCAGATCCAACTGTTCGAGAAGACTTTAAAAGCTTTGAAGAGCAATTGGTGCCCAGAAACTTTCCTTACAAACACAATGACGAAGGCCCAGATGATATGCCATCCCACATAAAATCTTCACTATTTGGTTGCGAGTTAACGGTTCCAATAAGAAATGGTCGATTGGCACTTGGAACATGGCAGGGCATATATTTGTGTGAACATCGAGATTATCCGCACAATAGAAGGTTGATACTTACTGAGTATTAATTGCCAGAATTTTTTGCAGTGTTTACGGATTTGACGAGACTTGTACTATTTTAAATACAGTGGTAGTATAAATGCTTGACTAGAATAATGAATAATAATAAACAATGAAATACCACTTTGTCCAATTAGTTATATCTATCACCTTTTTAAGGCTGATTTACCGTGCCTAGAAAAATCGCACAAGCATTATGGAGATTATATGTATATATTATCTTCGCGTCTGTCTGTTTATTTGCTGTCCAAGCATATTTTGTATGGAGCTCAATTATTAAAGAAGCGCGCGACGAATTAACTTATGCCAATCGAATGACTTCTAGTTCTATGCTTTCATTGTTGTCAAGAAATGAAGCGGTATTTGAGGTTACAGGAGAAAGGTTGGTTGAATTGGGCATCAATGAAAAAAATCAACAAGCATTGGCACTGATTGATGACTTATTGTCCGATAATTCTGAGCTAATTGGTATTACTATTCTAACACCTAAGGGCGAGATTGTTCTTTCTTCATCGAACCTTGGTTTTAAAAGTTTAAAGAATTTATTAAAAATTAGAAAATCAGACAACTCTTATAATAGAGCATTGTTTTCAGATGTATTGGTTCTTGGAAAACCGTATTTTTATCCTAGATTAAATCAATCGATTATGCCTATATATTATCCAATAAAAAATAGTAACAATGATACCGTTTTGATTTTAATGTCTGGTTTAAAGATTCATGGAAAAAATGGTCTTTGGCAGGATGAAACCACAATAGAAGAAATTCGTGTTTCTATTATTAGCCATGATTATTATTATTTATTTGCTTCTTTTTTAAATAATAGTAAGCCACAGGTCTTATACTCCAAGCAAATAAATAGTGACTATACGACTTATTTTTCTAAAGAGTTGAAGAAACAAACGGGATTTACTTTGGACGATTTTATTCAAGGAAAACAAGGTGTTGTAACCACGAGGTATCAAGGGCCAACAGGTGTTGAATTGATTGGGGCATTTAGTTACGATCCAAAATACTTGTATTTTACATTCACGACTAAACAAACTCATGGGCTATATGGGAAGTTATATATGCCATTGGTTTGGGTGCTGGTGTTTATTGTTGGGTTTAATGCCATTTTGTTTTTGTTATTTAGGCAGCTCAGTCAATCAGAAAAAGAGTCTAAGAAAAAACTAGAATATTTGGCACAGCACGATCAATTAACCGGCTTGCCTAACCTGAGATATTTAAATAACCACTTTACTCAATGGAAAAAGCACAACGGAAACTCATTTTCAGTTTTGTTTATGGACTTGGACAATTTCAAAAACAGCAACGATTTACATGGTCACGCAATTGGCGATAAAATTTTGCGTGAAGTGGCAACAAGAATCAAGTCTTTTTTTAAAAATTGCTTGTGCATCAGACAAGGCGGAGATGAATTCATTGTCATTGTATCTAAAGCCTTTACTTCAGACATAGAAAGTGAAGTATCGCAGTTTTTAAATTCACTAAGAAAAACCATTAAAGTACAGAACTTAGAGTTTTCTATTCGTGCCAGTATTGGTGTAGCCAGTTCTCCTGCAGATGGTCTAGAAATTGACTCCTTGTTAAGAAAGGCCGATATTGCCATGTATGAGGCAAAGAGATTAAAAAGTGGTGTGTATCTTTTTTCAAGGAAACTAGATATGGATAATTCCAGAGCATCAATGATTGGTAAAGAGCTAAATAGTGCCATAGCACGGGAAGAAATGAGTCTCGTTTACCAACCACAAATAGATTCGCAAACCAAAAGAGTGATTGGCGTTGAAGCATTGTTGCGTTGGAACAATCAAATGTTGGGTGAGGTTTCTCCCAGAGAATTCATACCGATTGCAGAATCTTCAGGAATAATCTTAGACATTGGCCGATTTGTTTTTGAAACGGCGTTATCAGAATTCTATGATATTTGTAATAAACAAACTAAAGATAAGCATATACCCGATAGTGATAAAATAAGACTCTCAATCAATTTATCTGTTCGACAATTAGTAGACCCTGGGTTTATTGACTTTTTGTTTTCATTGGTTGGTCAATTTGATTGTTATAAATCCAGATTGATGTTGGAAATCACAGAAACAATGACTATAGATAGGGTCGATGAAGTACGAACTATATTAGAAAAAATTCAAATTTCTGGAATAGATATTTCTTTAGATGATTTCGGAACAGGGTATTCTTCCTTGTCACATTTGAGTGTTTTGCCGATCAATGAAATTAAAATCGATAAAAGTTTCATAGATGGATTACTAGAAAACCAACAAGACATTACGTTCATAAAAAGCATCTTAAATCTAGGCAAGAGTTTAAAGGTTCAAGTATTGGCAGAAGGAGTAGAAACCAAAGATCAGGTTGACATTTTAATGAAACATGGTTGTCGATATTTTCAGGGTTTCTATTTCTCTAAACCTTTAAGTATTGCAGAGATAGATAACTTTTTGGAACAAAGAACTTGATATATTTAATGGTTATTGTGTTTGTTGAGTTTTTAATTGTTTAGCTGCCATTGCAAACCCACCATTGTCTCCATCTATAAAGTGAATATGGTTGCCAATACTTAAGCCATCAACAAAACAGGTCATAATTGAATTGTCTGAGGTATGCATGCCATAAAACACTTCTCCTTTTTTATGTAGGTCTTCTAGAAACTTGCTGATTAAGTCAATTTGTTTTGGGCTACAATCAATGGTCATGCGTAACATATCATCAAATTTACGGTAATCAGAATGGGTACTCATACTGGATACATATGGAATAGGGTCGAATGTTTTCTTGGGCAAGCCAATTTTGAACATTAAGACGGAAATAAAGATATTGCTTATGCGTTTAAAAAAGGCTTTTGACCAAATGCTAGTATGTAAGCGCTTTTCATTTTTAAAGCATTGGTAGAAACTTTTGTAGCTCATTTTTTCAAAATTCACAGGATTGGCATCTTCTAGTTTTCCTTCGTACAATTCTTCCAATTTATCTAGTATATTGTGATAAATTTCCATACTTTTTTCATTTCTTACAGCGACCAACAAGGATAAATTTTTACCGCGTTTAGCTGGGATTGCATTCCACCTACAAGAGAGTTTTCTCAGGTCAACCATGTGCTTAATGCGACCTTTTATTGCATATTTTTCTAATTCCTTCTTGATTTTGTGCTCGGCAAGTGACATTCCTCCACCCCTGAAAATAGCAACCGATTTTTCTCCGGCCAATTTAAACTTGGCCACTTCAATAGTGGAGCCATCGGCAATAATTTCACTAACAAGAATTATACCGATCCTTAAATCTAAATTAAAACCACGTCTGGCTATTTCTTTTAAGCCTTTTAGTTCTTTTTCAATGCGTTTTTGATAGGGTTTTGGCGCTAAAAATGTAGCACCATCGCCACCAAAAACATAAGGAAATTCAAGTTCTCTCATCGCATTGTGGGCAGAAACAATCGATGCTGCGCCAATGGTGTTGACATCTTTGTATTTGCCATTCTCTATGGCCTTGGTCGAATCTTTAATATCGGCAACAACAATTATCCAGTTGCTGGGGACAGTATGAAAATTATCGTCTTGTGTAATGCCTTTGAAGTCATCAAAGCTCGGCAGTTTTTGATAAAAATATTTGTCGGTAGAAATTTTCATGGCAATTATGATTTTATAATTAGTTGTTACTATAACATGTTTTAACTAAATTCCAATATAGAAAAGACAATGATAGAACAACGCTTTATAGGTAACTCTTCATCAATCTCAGCTAAGGGGTTGCTAGCTCCAACAAAAAGGATTAAAGATAAATGCCAAAATAACAAAGGGTAGAAATAGCAATTTAAACAACAGCACAAATAAACCACCAATCAAACCAAAAACCACAGCGAATATTGTATATATAAAAGAGAAAATTATGATAAAAGGAGCAAAGGCAAGAACCATCATTACAAATATAATTTTTAAACCCAGCATCAATAATAGTATTAATATGAATACTTCCATCTGTCCTCTCGTCGATTCGTTCTTAATATAATAGCTTAAAAATCGCCAGTTGTTAAGTGTCATAAGTCATGAGTATTTTGTTGAAAACAGGTCATACAGCTTGCAAAAAGATGGATTTCAGCTATATTAGTTATTGCTAATTTATAATCACAACTTAAGGTTAATCATGTCATATTTAGATAGAAGAGAATTATTAAAGTTAATGGGTTTTGGTACAGCCGTGGTTGCAATACCCGGGTTGATTTCTTGTACAACTAAGGAGTCAAGTTCGAAAAAATCGGTATCAACAATAGCCGCACCCGAAGATTTCTATTCTATACCCATGCAGGGCAGCGCAAGAATTTTGCACATTACCGATGTGCATGGTCAATTAAATCCTGTATATTTTCGCGAACCCAATGTCAACTTGGGCGTGGGTCATGCCTATGGCCGTCCACCACATGTAGTTGGTAGTAAGCTGTTAACTTACATGAACATGAAACCAGAAACAGCCCAATCTTATGCATATACCTATTTAGATTTTCAAAATTCCGCTGTAAAATATGGCAAGACAGGTGGTTATGCCCAAATCAAAACATTATTAAATCGCCTGCGTGATCAAGCAGGTGGCAAAGATAAAACCATTACCATCGATGGTGGAGATTTGTGGCAAGGTTCTGGTACTGCGCTTTGGACACGAGGTGTGGACATGGTTGAGGCTTCCAATATTATGGGCCTTGATGTAATGGTAGGGCATTGGGAGTTCACCTATAGAGAAAATGAAGTGCTTAGTAATGTGGCGTTATTCAAAGGAGATTTTATTGGGCAAAATGTGCGCGTCAAAGAAGATTCATTGTTTGATGAAAACTATGAAAAATTGGTTGAAAAATACGATGGGCGCGGTTTGTACGACGAAGATGAAGGTTATGCTTTCCAACCTTATGTGATTAAAGTGATTAACGGTAAACGCATTTGTATTGTAGGACAAGCATTTCCAAGAACCGGCAATGCCAATCCACAAGAGTTCTTTCCTGATTGGTCTTTTGGCCTGCGTGAAGACGACATGATTGAATTGGTTGAGAAAATTCAAGTAGAAGAAAATCCTGATGCAATAGTGTTGTTATCACACAATGGCATGGATGTAGACATTAAGATGGCAGAACGTATTCCCGGATTAAACGCGGTATTTGGTGGTCACACACACGATGGTATGCCCAAGCCAATTAAAGTAAAAAATGTTTCAGGAAACACCTGTTTAGTCACCAATGCGGGATCTAATGGTAAATATGTGGGAGTAATGGACTTTGATTTCACAGATGGGAAAGTGGACATGACTTATACCATGCTGCCTATTGTTACCAATTGGTTGCCTGCTGATAAAGAAATGCAAGCTTATATCGACCAAATGCGCAATACTGTCTATGATGAGAATATTGTCGAATCACGCAACAAAAACCGTTACTTTAATCCATCAAGAGTAGGCAAAACCTTTAAAGAAATTTTAGATGAAAAATTGGCGATTGCCGATAGACTTTTATATCGCCGTGGTAACTTCATGGGCACATGGGATCAAATTTTGTGCAATGCCTTACGAGAAGAATATGGGGCTGATGTAGCCATGTCTGCAGGTGTGCGTTGGGGAGTAACCACATTAAAAGGCGATTGGATAACCATGGAAGATGTAATGAGCCAATGTGCCATGACTTATGGTGAAACCTATATGTCTGAGTTCACGGGGGAAGAATTGTTGCGCACAGTTGAAAGCGTTGCCGATAATTTATTTGATGAAGATCCTTATTTGCAATCAGGTGGAGACATGGTCAGATTAGGAGGCATGGATTACACAATTGAACCTTCTAAGCCTTTGGGCCAACGCATCACAGAAGCCAGATTGGACAATGGCGAGTTGATTCAAAAAGACAAAAAATATAAAATTGCTGGCTGGGCCAGTGTCAATCAATCGCCCAAAGGTCGTTTGATGTGGGATGTGGTTCGTGATTATATTTTGAATAATAAAGATAAAGACAACGTTATACGCTTGGCAAAAATCAACCACCCCAAACTAGTTGGTGTTAGCCAAAATCCAGGGATTGCAGACTATCCTGGTAAGTTAGATTAAGACTTGCAAATTTCTAAATAACGTTTAACCACTGTCGGCATACCTTCTAGAATACACTCGATGGTTAGAACATGACCAATGGATACTTCTAGAATGTTGGGTATGGTTAAAAAAGTGGATAAATTTTTAGAATCCAAATCATGGCCTGCGTTGACAGCCAGACCCAATTCTTGGGCTTTTTGTGCAGCCGTTTGGTACTTTAAAAAAACCATTTGTTGTTCTTTTGTAGCAAATGTTGAGGCAAATTCTTCGGTGTACAATTCAATTCTATCCACGCCTGTTTGTGCCACCAATTCTACCTGTTGAATTTCCGGATCAAGAAAAACGGCACTACGGACACCACAGTTCCGTAATTCAATCGCTACCTCTGTAATTCTTTTTTGGTGTTGGGTCATATCCCAGCCGTGATCAGAAGTGATTTGATTAATACCATCTGGTACTAAAGTACATTGATCTGGTTTGGTTTCAGAGATTATCTTCATAAAGTCATCAGAAGGATAGCCTTCAATATTGTATTCTATATCAGGGTAACCTTGTAAAAATTCGGCCAGTTCATAAGCATCTTTAACGGTAATATGCCTTTCATCTTGACGTGGATGAACAGTAATACCATGTACGCCTAAATCGATAAACTTCTTAGCAAAATTAATAACATTGGGAAAATCTCTGCCACGAGAGTTTCGTAACAAGGCTATTTTGTTTACATTTACACTGAGTTTGGTCATGGTTATGCTTGTTTAAGATAAAGTCCTAATTTTAAATCTTTTTTCCAGCCTTATCAAACAAGCCAATGAAATTAGCTGTTTATTGAAATGTACGCAAGGTTTTTTTTAACTATCCTAAGGTAATTACGATAAACATTTAATCATGATTTTTTCATTATTTGGGACTGTCAATGTTTCATGTGATGTTGTTACTATTTAAAAGCGATATACTCATTGTCGTTGCTATACAAGTTCTCAATTAAAAATAAATGATATAAAGAATGGTTGACCAAGTATAGACAACCAACACCTGGCCTAAAAAAACGGCTGCAGAACCCATGTCTTTGGCACGTTTTGCCAGCTCGTGAAATTTTTCTCCACAAACCATATCAACTACAGCCTCAATAGCAGAATTAATGATCTCTAAGATCAATACAAAAACCATGCAACCAATTAGTGCCAACAACTGCATAGAAGATTGAGCAACAAAGGCAGCAATAGGAACAAGAATTAAAAACAAATAAAACTCTAAACGAAAAGACGCCTCGTATTTGAATGTGGCATGCAACCCCTGCATGGACCATTTTGCCGCATTTGCAATTTGTTTTAACCCTCTGCGTTCATCACTGGCCATAGTTAAACCGTTTCCTGCCAGACCAAATTGGGTTGTTTGACTGCTTTGGCATCATCCAAACGCCTATTTGGCGCAGTATGTGGCGCTTGTTTGATTGGTTCTATATCTGTGTTGGCCTGTTTTAGAATATCGGCCATAGCTGCTACAAATTTATCAATGGTTTGCTTGGACTCGGTTTCCGTGGGTTCAATCAACATACACTCTGCGACTAATAATGGGAAATAAATGGTGGGTGCATGCATGCCATAATCCAATAATGTTTTTGCTACATCGGTGGCGGTCAAGCTCAAATCCTTGGCTTGTTTTTTTAGCGTGACAATAAATTCGTGGCTGGCTCTGCGATTTGGATAGGCCAATTGATAACCGACACGTTCTAACTCTTTCATCAAATAATTGGCATTTAATGTAGCAAACTCGGCGATACGAGGCATGCCTTCTTTGCCTAACATCAAAGCATAAATATAGGCGCGCAAATTAACCCCAACATTGCCTGCAAAAGCTGATAATCGGCCAATAGTTTTTGGAGCTTGTTTTTCATCAATATAATGATAGCTACCCTCTTCACTTTGACCAACATAAGGAACAGGCATGTATGGAATTAAGCGTTTGCCAACTCCAATTGCACCAGATCCTGGCCCGCCACCACCATGTGGGGTTGAAAAAGTTTTGTGTAAATTCATGTGAATTACATCAAAATCCATATCGCCAGGTCGAACTTTGCCCAAAATAGCATTCAAATTGGCTCCGTCATAATAAAGCAAACCGCCAGCGTCGTGCACTAACTTGGCGATTTCTGTAATGTTGGGTTCAAATACGCCCAAAGTTGAGGGGTTAGTTAGCATGATGCCTGCTGTTTGTGGGCCCAGTAATGGAATCAGATCGTGAATATTAATATTGCCATCGCGATTGGTGCGAATTTCTTTGACTTTGTACCCACACATAATTGCAGTAGCAGGGTTGGTTCCATGTGCAGCATCTGGACAAATAATTTCATTGCGCTGTGTGTCACCACGCTCATCGTGATAGGCTTTAATCATAGCAATCCCTGAAAATTCACCTTGTGCGCCAGCCATAGGTGTTAGAGAAACAGCTTGCATGCCTGTTACATCTTGTAATATTTCTTGTAAATGGTACATGCAGGATAAAATCCCTTGTGACAATTCAGTTGGGGCCAAAGGGTGGTGGTTGAGAAATCCATCGCTCATCGCCAAAGAGTTACATACACGGGGGTTGTATTTCATTGTGCAAGAACCTAAGGGGTAAAAGTGGGTGTCAATTGAAAAATTCTTTTGGCTTAAGCGGGTATAGTGTCTAACCACATCTAGTTCAGAAACCTCGGGCAACCCCAGTTTTGTGGCTCTTTGTAGAGCTACAGGAATATGCTCTGAAGTCATTTTAGTATTTGGAGCTTGTGCCACAGCTTGGCGAGAGACTTTTGATTGTTCAAATATTAACATGATTTTATATGCTTGTAACAATAATGAAAGCGTAGATTCTACAAGAATAGTTTGAATAAGTCTAAAACAAGTGATTAAACGAGGCGTGAAAGTTTATGCCTGCTGCTTCCAAGCCCGAACCATGTTCACGGTATTTTTTATCAAAAATATTTTCCAATCCGAAACGAACTTTAGATGCACCAGTTAGTTTCAAATTAATGTACAAATTATAGGTAACAAACCCCCCAGTGCCATTCGGGTGAATTCTTGGGTCTCGAATATCTCTAGCACTTAGTCGGTCTTGGGTGCCAGCTAAAATGATTTTTGGATTGATGCTCCACTTGTCATTTATTGGTTTTGAGTAGCCAATAAAGCCATTGAGTGGTGGGATTCTGTCAGCCGGTTCACTGATGTTGTTAAATGTTTCTTCTCCCCAAGTATAATTGACAACGGCTTTAAATTTTCCTTGGTTTTCAAACTTGTAATCAAAACTGCTTTCCAAGCCATACAATGTTACATCATTGATGTTCTGAGACTGTACAATAATTTGCCCATCTTCGGTAAGCTCGCCAGTTTCGACACTGGCAATTTTGTCTTTGTATTGAGAATAGAATAATGTAAAGTCAACATTCCATGAGTCAGAAAAATGTTTCCAACCAATATCTAGTGTGTGTACAGTTTCGGGTTTGACTTGTGTGTTAATTACGTTAAATCGATTGCCTGGCCGATCGCCAACTTGCCCAAGGTCAAAGATATTGGGAGGTCGAAAACCTCGGCCCAAATTAGCAAACAATCTATTGTTGTCATCTATATGATATAACCAACTGGTATGCCAAGTTAAATCACTAATGTTTAAGGTGTCATTCGCTATATTGGAACTGTTTAAATCAATTTCATAATTACTGTAACGAAACCCAAGTGTAAAATCATGGGCGCCAATTATTTTTGTGAAATCAGTGAATACTCCGATATGACGCATGGTAGAATTGTCCGGAAAACGGGAGTCTACTATGCTGGTGACTGCACTGTTAATTTTTTGTTTGGCACTGGTAATGGTGTCATTATAGAAATCTAACCCATAAACAGCATCAAAAGTATCATTGAATCGCTTGTTAAAAGTGCTTTGATAGGAAAATAAAGCACTCTCATTTTGTTCTTTTGTGATTGACTCTGAGTCAAAAGCCGACTTAATACGGTGATCTTTAATCAACTGCCAAGCCACTTGGTAGTCTGCTTCATTATACAAGGGTGTTGATAATGTGTCACTGTAAGACAGGTGTATAAACTGTCGTTGGTTTGGCGAAAACAAAAAGAGTGAGGAGTCTGGTTGCTCTTGGCCGTATCCTGCAACCAACTCATCAACTCTTGGTGTGGCTGGTTGGGTAAGATATTGGACATCAAATTTTAGTTGTTTGTTTTCGCTTAAAGTAAAAACCCATTTATTGTTAAAGGCTTTTGAAATATAAGAAGTAAAAGGAATTTCAGTTCCTCCGCCAATTGTCCTAGTTCCAATGTTTTGGTAACTTAATCCGAAGGTCGTGGCAATTTTTTCATTGCCAAAATCAAAAGACAAATGTGACAAAGATTTTTGGTCTGCCGAATCATAAGAAACAAACATTTCGCCAAGTTGTTGCCAGTTTTCTCCTTGAAAAGACGGTGTGTGAGTAATGACATTTAATACACCACCAAGCGCATCTCCTCCATATAACACCGATGCTGGTCCACGAATGATTTCTATTTGTTCTGTCATAAAGGGGTCGACTAATGCCAAATATTGATTGGGCGAATTTCTAAAAAAGGCAGTATTTAGACGCATGCCATCAATTAAATGTACATTTTCTGAACCTTTTAAACCGCGAATGATAGGAATGCCTTGTCCAGGTGTGGTTTGTTGAATATAAACTCCAGCTTCTTCGCGTAACAAATCGGGCAAAAGAGTGATGTTTTTTTCCAAAATTTCGGCTTTTGTAACAACTGAAACCGCAGTAGCCAGGTTTTCAATGGATTGGTGTTTCTTAGATGCAATAACAAATATGTGATCCACATTAGACTCAGATACCTGTTCTGATGTATCATTTTCAGTTGCCAGTAAAGAAAGAAGTAAAAAAAACTGAGAAATCATATATTAAAGAATGCACAAACCTTTTTAAGTTACAAGGGTTGCTAGATAATTAACGGCCGCAGATTGTACCATTTAATAAGTTTCGGTACACTTTATTATTGAGTTTCTATATATTTGTTAATTTCCTTGCTGGTTAAAACGTAGGCTTTCTTAATTTTTGTAAAGATTATGATTAATTGTTCTTTATTGCCTTTGTTTGAACCAAGCTCCATTTTTCTTGAGAAAAAACTAAGACCATTTGCTCCAATATTGGCACTTGTAGATTTAAGCATGTGCGCCATTTTTTCTACTTCATCAAAATTGTTGTTATTTAGAGCTTTATTCATTTTCTTTAGTATACTTGGAGTTTCTTGTTCAAACATTTCAAGAAGTTGCACCATTTCATCCCCCATAAATTCTTTTATGTCTTCTAGGGTTTTGGTACTTAACCATTTTTGATTGATTTCTGTGCTTGGTTTTTTAACGGACTCTTCATTTGGCGCATCTTGTTCTATAGTAGTTGTAATAACTTCAGCAGGGATTTCTTTTGTGTCGGGTTCTTGTTGGGCATTATTTGCATCGTTAGTAGAAGCAGACTGAACCAAAGGATCCCATTTCTTAAGTGTTTTTTCAAGTATATAACGATTAAGGGGTTTAGACATGTAATCGTCCATACCAGCATCCAAACATTTCTCTCGATCACCCATCATGGCATTTGCTGTCATGGCCATAATCGGCGTGCGGTTTAACCCGGCAGCTTGCTCATAGTCTCTTATTTTTGAGGTACATTTATAGCCATCCATAACTGGCATTTGACAATCCATCAGAATCATTCTATAACGTTTTTGTTTGACTTTTTCCAACGCCTCTTGTCCATTTAGAGCAAAATCAAAGGGATACCCAATATATTGAATAAGTTTCTCGGCCACTTTCAAATTGACTTCGTTGTCTTCCACCAATAATATTTCAGGGTGAATTGACTCTAGGTGTTTTGCAGAAATGGGTTCAATACTTGCTGTTGTCTCTTCTGGTTCTTCTTGATCATAGGCATCGCTGGATATTTCTGGGGCGCCTACTTGAGTATCTGTTGATGCTTGAGAGACTTCAATTTTGTTTAAGTAATCTGGGACGGAAATATCTTTTGGCATTAATTGGATGTTGGGCAACAATGGAATGCCAGCAATCTGAGTGTTGTCGGTCAAAATACAAGCATGGAGATTGGCCGTTTTTTCATCCCGATTTAATTCATCGCATAAATCTCTAACTTGTTTGCCTGCAGTCTCAAAATCGATAAATATCAAGATGTTTTTCGTTTGTTTAGAAATGTTTTTAATAGAGCGATACATTTCCATTGCTTGAGGGAGTCCTAACGCTTTTTGAAATGGAATCTCCTCGTGCTTGAGTTTGTTGGAAATTTTATTAAAAAGCAAAGGGTTGGTGTTCACTAATATAGCTTGGTAACCGCTAGTTTCAGCTAGCCCTACACTAGTTTCTCCCATTGATTTAAGTAACGGTAAATCAAAGTAAAACGTGCTGCCTTTTCCTTTAACTGACTCAACATAAATCGAACCATTCATTAACTCAACAATTTTTTTACTAATGGCAAGCCCAAGTCCTGTACCTCCAAATTTTCTGGTGCTTGAAGCATCCTCTTGAGTAAATGGTAGAAAAATGTTGTCACAAGTTTCTTGATCTAGACCAATACCTTGGTCAGTTACTTCAAAACGGACCACCTCTTTATTGGGGTAATCTTTAATTTTTTTGGCGGTTAACGTGATAGTTCCGCGAGTGGAAAACTTAATGGCATTGCTCAATAGATTGGAGAGAACCTGGCGTAAACGAGTAGGGTCACCCCTGAGCAAAGGACTAACGTTGTGATGAATGTTGACTTCAATAGTAAGGTTCTTTTTTTGTGCAGCTTGTTGATAAGAGGAGTTTACAGCAGCCATAACTCGTAATATTTTTAAACCCCTCACTTCTACTGAAAGTTTGCCCGCTTCAACTTTTGAATAATCTAGCAGGTCATCAATGAGCTTTTGCATTTGGATTGCTGAAACATGGGCCGTACTAAGGTAATCTCTTTGAAAATCAGAAAGCTCAGAATCTAATAAAATATCTAACAAAGGAATTATGCCATTCAATGGTGTTCTAATTTCGTGGCTCATGGTGGCCAAAAACTCCATTTTCGCCATTTCTGCAGCGGACAAGTCGAGTTCTGATTGTTTAATTAGGTCTTTGAGTTTTTGATTCTCTATTGCTGCAAGGTCTATTTCAGAGATTAAATTCATTTTTTCAGACGTGTCCATTTTTTCTTTGGAAATACTGGAGTTGTTTGTTATGGAGTCTGGAGATGGTTGGATTAAAAACAATAATATTAAGAACAATAGAGTGTATCCTGCCAACAGATTCTCGGCTGGGGTCTGTATGAACAACAACAGAACTAAGAATGTCAGTAAAACAGGGGCAACGAGAATCAATCTTGTTTTTAAGTGATTAAAAATCAATAAAGCGGAACCACTGATTACTACAAATGTTAGGGTGTAAGCTTGTGGAGCATCATTTAATGCATCCCACATAAAAACACTCCATGCAATAGAACTCAATAACAGTGAGTTTTGTTGAATTTGCTGTTTTTGGTCGTATGACAGCTTATCAATAAAAAATACAATGTTTGTAATGATGGGTATCATTGATATCAGTACAGCAACCCATGAAAAGACCGAAAAATATCCTGATAGAGACAGAACTATAGCAATTGCCAGCCCAACAATAAAATATTTACTGAAATCAGAATCTTGTACAAAATCAACAAGTTTGTTTAACATAACATTTTTAATGGAAATAATTAAGAACCTATGAGTTTATCAGAAGTTGGGATGAAAATGATAAAAAGTTTAAAAAATTAATTATAAGAGTCCATGAGAGAACAAAGATACTAAAAAACAGTGGAAATTATCGCGCAACAACGATAAACTTAATAAAATAAATAATAACGGTTAAAATTATGGATATAGCAGAGTTACTGGCTTTTTCAGTTAAAAATAAAGCTTCGGATTTACACTTGTCAGCTGGGCTGCCTCCTATGATTCGTGTTGATGGAGATATAAGAAGAATAAATTTACCACCATTGGATCATAAAGAGTTACATGCGATGATTTATGACATCATGAGTGATGGCCAAAGAAAAGAATACGAAGAAATCTGGGAGATAGATTTTTCATTTGAAATCCCAGGACTAGCAAGGTTTCGTGTCAATGCCTATAATCAAAATCGAGGGTGTGCTGCTGTTTTTAGGACCATTCCTACCGAAATATTAACTTTGGAAGATTTGAACTGTCCACCTATTTTTAAAGAATTAATACAAGTGCCTAGAGGTCTGATTTTGGTCACTGGTCCAACCGGATCTGGTAAATCAACTACTCTGGCAGCAATGATTGATTTTATCAATAAAAATGAACAAGGGCATATTTTAACCATTGAAGATCCAATAGAATTTGTACACACGAGTAATAAGTGTCTAATCAATCAGCGAGAAGTTTTTAGGGATACACAGAGCTTTAACAATTCTCTAAAGTCAGCTCTTCGAGAAGATCCCGACATTATTTTGGTAGGTGAGTTAAGAGATTTGGAAACTATTGAATTGGCACTTACGGCTGCAGAAACAGGTCACTTGGTTTTTGGAACCTTGCATACCAGTTCCGCTGCAAAAACCATTGACAGAATTATTGATGTATTTCCAGCTGGAGAAAAGCCGATGGTTCGTTCAATGTTATCAGAATCACTGAGAGCAGTGGTCGCTCAAACTTTATTAAAGAGAGTGGGCGGAGGTAGGGTGGCTGCGCATGAGATAATGGTAGGAGTTCCAGCAATTAGAAACCTAATAAGAGAAGACAAAGTTGCACAGATGTATTCTTCAATTCAAACAGGACAAAGCTATGGTATGCAGACACTTGATCAGTGTCTCTTGGATTTGGTTAATAAAGGTGTAGTCACTCGAAATGAAGCAAGATCAAGGGCGACGAACAAAGCAGATTTTGATGCATAATAACAGAGGATAGAACAATGGATTTCAATTCATATTTAAAATTAATGGCCCATAAAAAAGCCTCGGATTTATTTATTACAGCAAACTTACCTCCGAGTATTAAAATCCATGGGAGAGTTGTTCCTATTACACAGTCGCCGTTGTCAAAGGCACAAGCTAGAGATTTGGTGATTGGTATTATGTCACCCTCTCAAAAAGAAGTATTTGAAAGAACGCACGAATGTAATTTCGCTATTGGCGTTGCTGCAGTTGGACGTTTTCGTGTCAGTGCTTTTTATCAAAGAACAGCTGTAGGTATGGTTATTCGACGAGTTGAAACTAAGATACCTACCTTTGAGTCTTTGAATTTGCCGGATGTTTTGCAAGAATTGTCATTGACCAAAAGAGGCATTATGATTTTTGTGGGTGGTACAGGTACGGGTAAATCAACATCTTTGGCCGCTTTAATAGGGTTTAGAAATGTCAACACAACAGGTCACATTATAACGATTGAAGATCCCATTGAGTATGTACACGAGCACCAAGGTTGTGTGATTACCCAAAGAGAGGTGGGCATCGATACAGAGTCCTTCGAAATAGCATTACAAAACACCTTGCGCCAAGCACCAGATGTTATTATGATTGGAGAGATTAGAACACGCGAAACTATGGAACATGCGATTACCTTTGCAGAAACAGGCCACTTTTGTTTGGCAACATTACACGCCAACAACGCCAACCAAGCATTGGATAGAATTTTACACTTCTTCGCTGAAGACAGAAGAGATCAGTTGTTGATGGATTTATCGTTGAATTTAAAAGCAATGATAGCCCAGCAATTAATCCCAACCCCTGATGGTAAAGGCAGGCGTGCAGCTGTTGAAATATTAATTAACACGCCATTGGCCAAAGAACTGATACGTAAAGGAGAGATTCATAAACTCAAAGATTTAATGAAAAAATCAACCAATTTGGGCATGCAAACTTTTGATCAGGCATTATTTGAATTGTATCAAGCCGGTGAAATTACTTATGAAGATGCATTAAGACATGCAGATTCGGCCAATGAGGTTCGTTTGGCGATTAAGCTTTCACAGGGTGGAGATGCCAATACATTGGCAGCAGGCCTTGATGGAATTGGTTTGCAAGAAAATTAGTTTTTTATGAAAGAAGAAGCCATCAACAAAGACAGCTGGCGGTCAAAAATATTTAAAGTTATCTACCACGCTGATACACCAGCTGGAAAATGGTTTGATATTTTACTGATTGTTTTTATTGTCTTGAGCGTTTTAACTATTATTCTAGACAGTGTCAATGACCTTCATATTGCTTATGAGTCTTTTTTTACTCGTTTAGAATGGTTTTTTACTATTGTCTTTACCTTGGAATATATTTTAAGGTTAGTAAGCATAAGAAACCCAGTTAAATACGCCTTTTCGTTTTTTGGACTAGTAGACATTCTGTCAATACTACCGACTTATATTTCATTATTCTTCGCTGGTGCTCAAACCTTACTGGTAATAAGGATATTAAGGGTTTTACGAATTTTTAGAATATTAAAGTTGGTGCATTATTCTGAACAGATGCAAACCTTAACCCGTGCAATCAGCAACAGTCGTCACAAATTATTTGTATTTTTCTTTTTCATTATCACTGTTTTGATCTTATTCGGATCAGTGATGTATTTAATTGAAGGCCCAGAAAATGATTTCACCAGTATTCCACATGGTATTTATTGGGCAGTGGTTACATTGACCACTGTTGGTTATGGAGACATTGCACCACACACTGTTTTAGGTAGGGCAATAGCATCATTTATCATGTTAACGGGATTCACCATAATAGCTGTTCCCACAGGTATTTTTGCCGCAGAACTCAATAAAGAATCCAAAAGAGGGCGTAAACTTTCTCGAAAGTGCGAAGCTTGTGGCCTAGTTGGACATACAGAAAATGCCAATTATTGTCGTCGGTGTGGCGTGGAATTGTAGCCTTTTACATGTCTTTGGTCAGTTTAATAACAACTTTAAGCCCACCCAAACGAGAAACTTGAAAAGTCATTTCGCCACCATAAATCTCTACTATATCTTTAACGATAGAAAGCCCTAAGCCTGTTCCTACATTGTTACCATCCACTCTTGTTCCTCTTTGAGTGAGCGTATAAAGTTGATTTTCGGTACACCCTAAACCGTCATCCTCTACAACAATTTCTACGCCATTGTTTGAATTAGCTTTGCATGTTATCTGCGATTGAGACCACTTAAATGCGTTATCTAACAGGTTACCAAAGACTTCGAGCATGTCATTTCGATCAGCTTTGATTTCACAATTGGGGTCAACATCTAAGATGACGGCAACAGTTTTTTGTGGATAAACCCTTTTCAATACATCAATCAGAGCAGTAACTTCATTGAAAACATTAAACGAATGGCCATGAATGCCTGCGCCCATCATTTTTGCTCTTTTTAATTCACTTTCACTTAAACGGTGAATCTTATCCACCTGATTGATCAGTTCCTTTTGCGCTTTAGGCAAAGTTTTTAGTTGTTCTGATTCGGCAAGATTCATCAACAAGGTCAAAGGGTGTTTTAAGCTATGGGCTAAATTTCCTGTGGCTTTTCGAGAACGTTGTAATTGTTTTCTCAACAGTTGAAGCAAATGATTAATTTCCTCAATCAACGGATTCAGCTCTACTGGTGTTTGGGTAGACAGTTCAGAAATTTTACCATCAGCCAACAGTTGTAATTCATCCTTAATTTCAGATAAGGGCAGCAAAGCACGCTTAATCATAAAGCGCTGTAAAGCCAATGAAACCAATAAAACCAATAGGGCAATGATAGAAAAATAAAGATTAAATTGGCGAATAGCTGCCAACAACTCGCTGCTGTCTTCAGCCACTGTGAGTAAGATTTTTTGCCCGAAACGCTCAAATGACATGGTCAATTGTATTAACGGTTGTGTATTGGGTCCAGTTACATCTTGAGCGAGACTTTGACCAGTTTCAAGGTTTGCTTGGGTTAAACTTTCATCCCATAAGGAATGTGAACGAATGAGCTGCTTGTTGGTTTTAATCACATAATAATGCCCAGAAAATACCCGTTGGTAAATATGCCCAACTTGTAAATTCTTTAGGCTAAGTTCTTGGTTGTCTTTCAGTTCCAAACTGGCCAATATGGCCTCGGCATCGTGTTGTAAACGGCTAAGCATCAAGGTTTTGTTGATGTTTGTAATATAGCTGTTGGCTATAAACCACAAGACAAACACCAGAACCACAAGACTACTCATGAGAGTAATGTTCAATTGGCTGCGCAACGATTTCATCAGGATTTACCCACAAATACATAACCTTGAAAACGCTTGGTTTGAATTAAATCTTGACCAATTTTGTGCCGCAATCGTTTAACATAAACCTCAATAACATTGGTATCACGTTCACTGTCTCCTTCGTAAACATGTTCAATTAATCGGTTCTTGGATAAAACCACATCTGGGTGGCTCATAAAATACCACAACAAACGGTATTCGATATCCGTCAAGCTATGGGCTTCATCCTTGGCATTCGTTACCACCTGCTTATCTTCATCCAAAAATATTCCAGATAAGGAAATGCCCGTTGAGGCATGACCAATACTGCGGCGAATCAATGCTTCCACCCGGGCAAGCAACTCTTGTTGGTGAAAGGGTTTTCCCATGTAATCATCGGCTCCTAACTTCAACCCGTCCACACGATCACTCCAGTCATTGCGAGCCGTCAACATCAAAACCGGGGTTTTGTTGCCTTTTAATCTCCAGTTTTTAAGCACTTGCAATCCTGAACGCATGGGCAAACCGATGTCCAATATGACCAAGGAATAATCCACTTCATCGCCTTGAAATTCTGCATCAACTCCATTGGTGACCATTTCTACAACATAGTTGGCTTTCTGCAAAAAGGATTTAATATTGTTGGCCAATTTTTCATCGTCTTCAGCAAGTAAAATATGCATTAGTCCAACTCCTTTTCAATGATTTTACCTGTTTTTGCATTGATCTTGTATTCCCAAACTATACCCTTGTCATTTAGAATCTCAATCTCATAAATTAATAGTTTATTTTCACGTTCTAATTCAACCTCTAATACTTTACCTACCATCTGTTTGTGGTTAATTTGTAGAATTTTCTCCAATGACAATATTTCTTTATCTTGTAAAAGTTTATAAGCAACATTGTGGCCTTCTGCTTGTACAGTGGGACAAGCCAAAAGCCAAAACAACCAAAACAAACTCAATCTTCCCATCGGCCATACCCTGGTATTTTGACATCATGTTCATTATAAGAGCCTTTTTCAGCATTGCTATGACAGGCAGTACAGTTGCTGAATGAACCTATGTCTTTATTGTTTTTTACGATTCTATAGGGGATTTCATCGTGTTTCCGCACAAAGTACAGAGTTTTGGTGATTCTGAGTGGAGCATCACTCTTACCCAAGGCTCGCATGATTCGTTTAGAACGTTTGTAGTTAGACTTATCTGCCGAATTTTGAACAAGATAATCCGTTAGCTCTTTTTGCAAGTCAGCATCTAGCTCGGCGTTTTCATCAAAATGATTCTCTAAGTCTGTCATTATTTTAATCCATGATTTTTCAGGCAGCAAACCCGGTTGGTAAGCAAAGTGACAACTGCCACATTCTTCTGCGTAGGTTATATTGCTCACTGGAGCAACATCCAATTGACGAGAATAAGTATTTTTGTACCCATGTTCTTGCTCTTCATCATGTGTGTTACCGCCCATTATAATACTTGTTGTTAATAATAAGGTAAAAACCAAAGCAACGGTGATAATTGTTTTCATGTGATTCTCCTATTGAGTTGTTAAATATTTTAGAATATCGACTTGTTCTTGAACGCTACATTCTCGTCCAATAGTCCACTTACAGTTGCGTTTAAACCATTTTTTGGTTTTTTTGACATCACGAAAACGCTTTAGATTCACACTGCTAGCCATCGGTTCAATCAATTTCCCCGTGCGAATATGTTTGCCGCTCTTTCTCACATCAGAACCATGGCAACTGCTACAACTGCGTTCTTTTCCTTTTGATTTTTCTGTAATAAAAACTTTGTTCCACAATAATTTCCCTTGTTCTGCTTTGGGTGTGATTACCCCTGCTTGTTGGTAACTGTCAAATAATGCTTCTAATGAGCCTGCTTGAATATTCTTGCTAAAAGAGATGGACAGTATAAGGATTAACAATATTTTCATGATCGGTCCTGCGTATTGTCTTTATTGGCTCTTTTCTTACCATTGAACATGCTCAAAACTAAATTCTCTTTGTGTTGATAACTGGCTGAAAGAACGCCCAAAACATGTAGCACAATTAAAAACAGAGTGAAGTTTGCAAAAAACTCATGAACTTCTTCGATTGTGTGTGCGGTAGACTTACTGACATCGGACATCACACTTGCAAGTGGCCCTGAAAACTCCTCTGCCCCATAAAGCATCAAGCCAAAAACAGTGGTCATCAGTAGACTTATGATTAATGCCAGAACCATCATGGCTCCTGCAGGGTTGTGACCAATATAGCGTTTTGCAGAATGGTTTTTAATGTCTTTTATATAAGAGATGGCAGTAGAAGGCTTGACCAAAAAGCTATTGAATCGAGCATATCGACTCCCCACAATTCCCCATATAAGTCTAAAAACAATTAAACCCAAGACAACATAACCTGCAATTACATGTATGTCTTCAAAATCATCCTCAGTTAAGTAAGCCACAGTAAAAGCAACAACCAAACCCCAATGAAAAACCCGAATCAATATATCCCAAACCTTTACGGTATCCTGTGTCATAAATCACCTCAATTATTAAATAAGGGCAGTTTAAAACACCGAGCTGAAATCAAGCTGAAATGTAGTTAGCAGCAGAAAGGTTATTTAGAATTAATTAAATCACAACTTTTGTTTTCTTGATTTTATAAAATCCTACATCTTCTAATATTCCATAAACCGATGGCAGTACCAGCATGACGAGCATGGTTGAGGTGAGCATGCCGAAGACGATACTTGTCACAAGTGGTACAAGAATTAAGGCTTGGGTGCTGGTTTCAAATAGTAGTGGCACCATTCTTTGCAAGCATTAAATCAATTCGGTATTACAGCTGCTAATACCTAAACTATTGAAACTAAAAACCGTTTATTTTTAGAATCGATTCGGTTTGATCAACAAGATGTATTTGGTCGCTCCTCCATGCTGTCATTACAAGCCATTGATATGGCATTTATTGGTTCTTTAGAGAATTGGAACAATGAAACACAAGAAATTTCAATCAAAAAAATAGCAGGTTACTTTAGGGGAAGTTTTGGAAAAGAAAATGGGGTTTCTTTGGGGTTTCGGGAGTTTATTAGAATGATCAAAAAATCTAACTTGTGAAATTATTATTCAATACTTCCATCATCGCTCTACGGTTTTTATAGGTTTGTTTAAAATAGACCATGAGTTCTTCTATCTTGCTTTCACTATTGGGTATTTTTGACAATATCTTCATGTATTTGACTACTTGATTATAAAAAGAGCGTCCAGTTTTTTCGGCATATTTTGTGATGCCTTTTCCGTATAGTTCAATGAGTTCATCAGGATAAAGTTTAATTAAATAATCGCTATAAGCATCAATTAAATCAATTGCATCGGCATTAATTTGCATCAATTTCAACAATCGCTCAAAATATTTTTCTTCGATAAAAATGTTTGCAATTTCTTGAGCTGCTCCATAGCCACCAAATTTATTTCTGCCCTTTATTTCATCTAAAATAGACTCACACTTATCTACCCATTGTTTTTTTGTGTAGGTCGATTTTAATTGTCTGTAATAATCCATATCACGGTAATTGTTATTAAACAATACCTCTGTCCATTGACGAATATCAGGTTTGCTCTTTTCAAGTTGGGCCACTTCTAATAACTTTTTATGCCAATAATCCGTTGTGCCAGGATGTCCTTTTTGATTAGCTATGTCAATGCCTTGTTTACACAAGTCTTTAACGTTTAAATAGTCCTGTGCATCCATTGCTTGTTCAACAAGAATTTTGCGTACTTCTGAGTATTTTAAATTTTCTTGAATGATTGTTTTGGCTTCTTTATCTTGGTTACTGTTAAGGTAATAATTAATTTTTTCAACCAAATACCGTGTAAGACCATAACTAAATTTACTTAGCTTGGCTTTCTCAATTTGCTTATCCAATAATTTTAAATACTGATTTTCTTGTTTCTTGGTTGTAATTAATGTAGGCAAAACACCTAAAAAGTCATCATCAAAACTAAAGTCACTGTATTTCTCTTTGGGTAACTCCTTTAGACAATACTTGAATAGCTCGTCTTTAAGCTCAGGATGTGCTTTGTCGCAAATTTCAGCAAACAAGCCAAAGGCATCACTAAAAAGCCCACCTGCCGAACCATCAGAATCATCCATGTGGTGAATAAATTTAGGCACGTTTTCAATAATGCTTTTACTGATAGCTAATGATTCGGTAATCTTATTGCGGTTGGCGAAATCATAAGCTTTATTGATTAACTCAATCAATGGACGCTCAAGCTTGTAGGTGGAACGGTAGTCTATAAAACCATAACTGCCCTTTGCTGATTTATAAATATTACGAACAATGGTTTGGTATTTTTTATTGATATCTTCATCAAGGTATTCTGCAAAATAAGCAATAAAAGAATTTTTCAGGCCTCGGTTCATCGAAAACTGTTTAACAATAAAATCTTGCAATTCTTGTTTATCTACTTTATTAAATATTTCATCAATTTTATTTTTATCGGTGACTTTTCTCTTTGGTTTAGTCTTCATTTTTACTTTTGAATGGGTTTCTTCTGCTAACGCATATAAGGAAGCAACCACATGTTTACAAACAGGACCATGGTCGTAAGGACAGTTACAATCCCACTCAATGATTTCATGTTCATCCAGTTTAATCACCACTGAATAATCCTGATTGCCCTCAACCAAAGAAGCCCAAGTGCCCATTTTCATGTCCTCCAAATGGGTTACAGAATTGTCCAAAAAATAGTCGTATCCTCGTTTTAGGATAGTAGAGTCTATTTTGTCATCAAAATTATTTAAGTTCATTTGTTATTCTAGGTGTTTTTTAAGAATATCTTCTTTTTGTTGGGGTATTTGATTGATACTATTTTCAAGTTTAGCTATTTCTTCTTCAATTTTTTTAATTTTTGAAACGATTTTTTGTTGTTCGGAAACTGATGGTAGTGGTATTTTGAATTCTTCGAGTTGAACTTTTGTAATAGCTTGTCTTGAGGTTCCACCATCTCCAATCTGTAATAATTTGTTTTTAAACTCCCCACTCACTAATATCATTTGTACATATTTTGGAAGAGCTTTTTCATTAGTTCGAATTATAGAGACGTGCTGATTAACTCTAGCAGGAAGATATTTTTCTTCGACAATGCAACATCTTGCAACAGAAGCTCCTGTGATATTAAAAAGAATATCATTTTTTTCAACTGTTACATTATCCAGTTTTTTTGCTTGTTCATCATTTATAAATGCAAGTCCTTTTTTCACAAAACTATAATCATAAATATTCTGACTTCTAATCAAACTAATGCCATGAGTCTGATAAGATCCCTGACCTCCTTTTGGTGTAGCTCCACTGCCAATTTTTGTTGTAATATCTTCGAGTCTTGTTAAATGACCTGATGAATTAATAATTATTTTATCTATTTCACCTCTATGTCTTTGGATCTTATCAATCGCTTTTTGCTCTTGTTTTTCTAAAATCTCAATTTCAGAAACTATTTTCTCTTGAATGTCTTTTGGTGGGAGAGGGATTTTCATTTCTGAATAGAATTCTTTTGGCACCCTTCTATGGCCACTTGCTCCAGTCATGTTTGACTCTGCTATAGTTCTAATCTCTTCACGATTAAGCAATTCAAATAAGTATTTAGGTAAGACCTCATCGTTAACTCTGATCACATGAAATTCTGAACTACCTAAACCAACTCCATTTGTTAACTTTGTAGCGATAGCACATTTTCCATTTTCCATGCAAGGAGTGATTTTAGCTATAATAATATCACTGTTCTTAAAATTACGGTAACTTCCCTTAATTATTTTTTTTAAGTTTCTATCAATTTTTTTATTAATATACCCAAATACACTTACATCAGCCATTTCAACAAATGAAACCATCAAACTTGAATCTAAGGAAGAGAGTTCTGCTTTTGAAGGGTTTAACTTGGCAATAGTAGCTATTCTTTTTAAACTCCATTTACTTTTAAACTTAACTTTTTTTTTAACCGATAATGAAATGGTTTTTTCAAAATCCACTCGATCAAAAGTAAGCATATCAGCCAAATTTTTGTAACTGATATTCTCTTTTAAATCTGCTGGAATAGCTAAATCAAATTGTCCTGCAAAGGCCTTGTAAATATAGGTGCTGGCTTTTTCTGGGCTATCAAACGTGTTGGCATCGTATAACTGGGTGCAGTCATCAATACTTTTGCTTCTTTGGATTGGGTGAATGCCTTCGCTGCCTCTGCGCTTACTAAATTCATATCCTAAAAACTGTTTTTCTTTTTTCTTGTCACCTGTTTTTACTAAGACAATTTTTTGAGGAAGTGCCAATATAAAATAGAGAATCTTATCTTGTTCAATGGCTAATATGTTGTTCCATTTTTCTTGTTGGTTTTTGGCTTTTATTTTTTTATCGTACTCTTGATAAAGTTCGTGTTGTTGTATTTTGGCGTTTGGTGTTTTTTGCAACAAAGTTTTGTAATCATCAAATGAAATATGATCCCAAGTGTGGGCAATGTATTTCTGCAGTGGTTTTTCTATGCCATTGATAGTGACATCTTGTAGATTGCTAAATACTTTATTGGCCGAAGCTTGAATATTGACCCAGTCGGTGTTTTTTCTTCGTTCTAAAAACAAAGTTACTGTATTGGTGCCTGTTGCCATAAAGGTGTTTGAACCCATTTCCGCAATGGCCAACACTTTAAAGTATTTTAATATAATTTCTCGGCTTTGGGTATAAATGCCTGAGTTGCTTAATATACTGCTGGGCAAGATAATACCCGCAACACCACCGTCTTTTAATAACTGCTTGGTACGTTCGACAAACAAGCATTCTATTTCGCTGCTTTGATCGGTTAGTTTGCTGTATAAATCAAAAGATTTATTAGCTACTTCACTGTTCATTTGACCTTTAAATGCCGAAACAGAGTAAGGTGGGTTGGAGATAATGACATCAAATTGCTTATTGTCTTGTGGATAGGTTTTATCGGTTTTTTTAAGTAAGTTTTTAAATTCGTTTGAGGTTGCAAAATCACCCAATCCATCACCATGAATCACTTTTGCTAAACCGTCACCATGTAAATAACAACTGACCTTGGCTGTTTTAACTAAGCGGTAATCTTTTTCGATAGCATAGACGTATTTTTCTGCCCAATCAAATTGAACACGTTGGAAGCCGTCAATTTGTCTTCGGGTTTCGGGTTTAAAGTCTTCTAGCTTCAGATTATCAATATATTTTTGAACTTGCTCCATTGATTCGGTTATAAAATGTCCACTGCCTGCGGCATAGTCAATTATTGTTGGCAGTAAATCATTTTTATAGCCTGTTTTGATTTTTTTAGCTGTGATTGCTTGAAGTGGTAAACTCTTGATAATAAATCGAGCAATGGGAACAGGTGTGAAGAACTGACCTGACTCTTGTTTTAATCCTGTGGTTAACAGCATTTCAAAAAAATCACTTAAAAACTGTTGCCTATAATTGTATCTGATTTGATAGACTTGAAGTAGTTCAACAACTTCTTTAACGACTTTGGCATTTTCTTGAAACGAGGCATCATCAAAAACTTCTTTAATGGCAAATTCATTGTTTTTCTTTAGTCTAATTTCAGTGAGTATATCTTTGATTTCATCGCGGTACTGTTCATCAACTTGTTGAAACCTTGCATCA
>JAJRQG010000018.1 GCA_024280395.1 Gammaproteobacteria bacterium
AATATTCTTTTGTAACAACTTCATAGTCGATTTTCCATGTTGAAAAGGGTATCTCTTCAAAAAACAACTGAATCGAGTATTTTTCTTCAAAATTAGCTTTGAGTTGTCTTAAATCTTGCAAGTTTTTGGCTTGGACAGATGTAAGCAATAAGGTAAGGGCAATAAATAAAATAGGAAATTTTTTCATATTTAAACAAGCTCAATAAAAAGGTGGCTCGCCCTCAGGCTGAATACTGAATCGTTTGTAGGTCCATTGGTACTGTTCGGGTGCTTTATCAACAATGCTTTGGATTTTACTGTTCATATAAGCGACAGAATCTTCTAAGTTAGAATGAATTTCTTCGCCACTTTCTTCAAAAAATACATCAAAGCCATTTTTTGTTCTCAATGCATAGGCAAAAAATACGGGCACTTTGGTTTTAACGGCCAATTTAGAAAACAAGGTCATGGTATAGGTGGGTATGCCATAAAAAGGAGCGAAAACACCTTGCCCACCTTTTGGTCGTTGGTCGGGCAAAATGGCCACAAAGCCTTTATCTTTTAGGTGTATCATGATTTTTCTGACACCTTTTAAGTTGGCTTCTATTTGTAAGGCTTTGGATTTTCCTCGGAAATCGACCAAGATTTTTTCTATGTATTTATCGCCAGGAGGTTTGTACAAAAAAGCAAATTTATCAAAACGTGCCAAGATCAGATTCAATACTTCCCAGTTGCCCATGTGGGGTGCGGCCAGTAACAATCCTTTGCCTTGTGCCAGTGCATTTGTAAGTTTTTCTAAGCCATAGATGTTCTGGACGACATTGTTAACCTCTAATTTTTTGTCCCATAACTTTCCCAATTCCATCATGTTCATAACGGCAGCATTCATGCTTTTTTTGGCTAGGCTTATTTTCTGCGCTTCAGACAAATCTGGATAACATCTTTCAATATTGGTTAGGGTGACATGCTTGGTTTTTTTTGAAAGTTTCCATGTGATTTTACCTAAAAATCTAGCCACTGACCTACTGCGCTTTAAGGACAATGCATTGCTGAGTTTCAGAATAAGTTTAAAAATAAATGCTTTCAAAGGAGTGTGAATTTAAAGAATGAAAACCTATACTAATGCTAAAGAGCGATTTAACAAAGCGCCTCAAGTTAATTTCCAAAAAAAAACCACTCGGTCAAATTAGTTGAGTGGTTTTCCCCTTTTAAATCTTCCTGATTTTTTCCTTCTTCATGGTCCTTGAACATCCTTATTAAATTTGAGAAATATCCACGTTCTCAATTCCACATTTCTATTGTGACAAAAAACCAAAACATTGGTATAGGAAAACCGTGTAATCTTTGTAGGAAAATTCATACAAAACACATTTTTCAAGCGATTTAATAAAAAAAACCGCTAGAGGTAAATCTAGCGGCTCAATATTTTAGGTCATCCTAACCCCCTCCGTTTCCCCGAGTGCAATCCAATTGCCAAGCGACCACCTTCCTTACGCAGCTGCCTGATGCTATATCCTTTAATGTCCTTAATTAGCATAACAAATCATCCATCGACTTGCTTCCATGATTTCTATTATCCCTATATCTAAATGTTTGACTATAGGAAAAAAACCTTTCGTTTGTAGGAAAAATCCTACAAGTTGTAGGAACACCCAGAAAAGTCAGTACTAAATGGAACCATTTAAATCATTGGAACCATCAAACACTTAACGGAATTTTGAATGGGTTCTAGGTGTTTCTAGTTTAATGGTGTTATTAGATAAACAAAACTCCCACTTTTTTTCAAAGTTTTTTATAATGTCTAAATGAAAGCATTAATCCAAAGAGTAAAACAGGCCAAAGTAGTGGTAGATGGCAAGACTGTGGGTGAAATCAATCAAGGAATTTTGGCATTTATTGGGGTTGAACAATCGGATACAACAATCAATGCAGACAAACTATTGAAGAAAATAATGAGCTACCGAATATTTTCAGATGAGAATGGAAAAATGAATCTGTCACTACAGGACATTCAAGGTGGACTATTGTTGGTTTCACAATTTACCTTGGTTGCCAACACGCAAAAAGGATTAAGACCCAGTTTTTCTAATGCCGGCTCTCCTGATTTGAGCAAACAGCTTTATGGCTATATGATTGAACAAGCACAAAATACATCGTTAACCATTCAGACCGGTGTATTTGCTGCAGACATGGAAGTTTCTCTGGTTAATGATGGTCCCGTGACCTTTAATCTACAATGCTGAATAAAAAAACCTACACGATTGCTACTGGCAATCACGAATCAACAATGGCCGCAGCAGAAATTCTGGATGCTGGAGGCAATGCCTATGATGCTATTTTGGCGGCTTTATTTATGTCGTTTGTTTGCGAGCCTTTGTTGTCATCGCCAGGTGGCGGTGGATATTTGTTGGCCCATCCAGATGGAGAAAAAGCCAAAATTTTTGATTTTTTCGCCCAAACACCCCACAACAAAAACCCAATAGAAAAGGATTTCTATCCCATTCAAGGAGATTTTGGCGCTACCACACAAGAATTTCATATAGGCATGGCAGCAGCAGCTGTTCCAGGTGTGCCAGCGGGCATTCATACCATTCACAATTATTTTGGTAGTATGTCTTTGACCGATATTGCCAGTGCTGCTATCGCAAAAGCCAATACAGGGATAACAGTGGATAAGTTACATGCAGATGTCATTCAAATATTATCGCCCATACTCAATCATTCCTGCCATGCCAAGGCATTGTTTTCTAAAAAGCAACAATTCTTGAAACAAGGCGAGGTTCAAGCCAACAAACACTTGGCCCGTTTTTTAAGCAATTTGTCCAATAACCCCATGGACTGGTTTTATTTCGATACCCCTGCAGAGGATATTGTTACGGATATGCGACATCATCATGGGTTGTTGAGTAAGGTGGATTTTGAAGACTATCAAGTTCATGTTCGAGATCCGCTGATTAAGACCATAAACAACTGGAAAATTATCACCAATACAACTCCCACAACAGGTGGAAAACTCATTGTTGAACAATTAAACCATGCTTTTAAAAATAAGGATAAAAACAACCACAGACAAATTATTGAGGCCATGATTTATGCCGACAACCTAAAAAATGAAGGCGGTTTTCAAAGCTCAAAGGGCACAACCCACATGAGCGTGATTGATGCCAACAACAATGTGGCCAGTCTAACAGTTTCCAATGGAGAGGGCTGCGGTTATGTGGTGCCAAACAGTGGTTTTATGCTGAATAATTTCTTGGGGGAAGAAGACATCAATACCCAAGGTTTTTTCAACTTCAAAGAAAACACCCGCATGGCATCCATGATGTCGCCTACAATACTAGAAAATACTGGGACCAGAATTGCTCTGGGAACAGGTGGCTCAAATCGCATTAAAACCGCCATGTTTCAAGTCATTTGGCAAATTATTGCCGAAAACAAAACCCTTGATCAGGCCATTAACTACCCAAGATTTCATTTTGAAAATGGCAAACTAGAGATAGAAAAAGGGTTTGATCAACAAACAATCAATGCCTTAGAACAAAAATACCCAAACATAAATCTCTGGGAAGCCCGTAGCCTCTATTTTGGTGGAATCAATGCCGTACAACACGGTGAAAAGAACCGGGCCATTGGAGATAGTCGCAGGAATGGTGTTGGATTAGTTAAATTAACTAATGAATCAATAGGTTGATGATATGTGTTATATGCTTGTTATGAGTACTTCTTCAAATAGTGATTTGTCAATTTATGATAACCGTTTAATTTCATTTAGCAAAATAGAAAATGATATACCTGAGGATCATATTTTAATAAACCAATATAAGTGGTTTGTTGGATCTGCTCATGGCTGCAGTTGTGGATTTAGGCACTTATACCTATCAAGTGTAGAACTGGGCTTTGAAGAACCCAAAGATTGGTTTCCCGAAGAAAAAGATGATATTAGCGCTACTGTTACTTTTGTTAGAATTATTAAAAGTTTAATTTCGGCAGGGAACAAGGTTGATTGTTTTGATGCTTGGGATGAATACCAAGACACATCAATTATGGCGAGTAAACAAATTATAGATATCCTACAAATGAAAGATGAAAAATTTAGATTTTTTGAGAATCATCATTTCATTTTCAAATAATTCGGAACTTTTTTCCTTCGAGATGCATCTTGCAGATAACGACAGCGATAATTGCTGTATTTATTAATCTCAAATTAGGAATTAAACATGTTAAAACGCAATTTAAAAAAAATATTAATCACGCTTTCATTAACCGCTTTTTTTGTGGGTTGTTCTACGGCTAAGCCAGATAAAACAGCCAGTGCTCCCAAGCTTAGCGATGCCAATATTGCAGCCATTGTTGTGGGCGCCAACAATATTGATATTTCAGCGGGCAATATTGCTTTAAAACGTTCTAGCAATACACAAGTAAAAGATTTTGCCAATAGAATGATTGTTGACCACAAGTCTGTATTGGCATCAGCCGTTGAGCTGGTAACCAAATTGGGTGTCACGCCAGTTAATAATGATTTGGTATTTACCCTAGCAGAACAGTCAAAAAACCATGAAGCCAAGCTCAACACTTTAACAGGCGCTGCTTTTGATAAGGCGTATATTGATCATGAGGTTGCTTATCATGAAGCTGTCATTGGTGTGATTGCCGATCAATTGATTCCATCTGCATCCAATGCTGAACTAAAAGCACTTTTGGTCTCAGTACTGCCAGCATTCAAGGCACATCTACAGCACTGTAAAATGATACAAAAAGCCTTATCATGAAGAGATTGATGTTGTTGATTGTTGTTTCTTTAACAGTGCTTTCCAGCACAGGTGCCTATGCTTGTGACCATCAAGTAGAGCACGTGATTGAAATAAAAGGCTTTGAATTTGTCCCAGCAACGCTTAAAGTAGAAAAAGGAGATAAAGTTACTTGGGTAAACAAAGACAGCATTGCACACAATATTGTGAATAGAGAAAATCAGGAGACACTTTCGCAGACTTTGGCAAAAGGCGATAAATTTAGCTTCACTGTTAAGCAGAAAATGAATTATGCTTGCGGCTTTCATCCTTCAATGTTGGGCAGTTTGCAACTGATGAAACCCCATTAATTAACCACAAGAGATAGAAGCCCTTATTTACTTTACAATAAACCAGGGCTTCTTTTTAAAACTACAATGACACAACAAGCGACAATAAACAAAAAACAATTTAATCCACAAGATATAGGGGTTCCAGACCTAAGTATCTCTGACGAACAGCTGATTGAACAAATAAAAACACAGGGTTTTATGGCCTACGGCAGCATTGTTCGGCGATATAACCAACGCATGTTTCGAGTGGCCCGCAGTATTGTTACCGATGATGCTACAGCCATGGACATTGTGCAAGAAGCACACATTAAAGCCTATTCCAAAATCGAGTTATTTCAAGGCAAGGGCAGTTTTGCTGCTTGGATAGCAAGTATCACCCGCAATGAAGCGTTAATGTATATACGAGAAAATAAAAGAGAGGTCACCATGGGTGAAGAAGAACAATCAATAGTAGAATCTTTAACCCCCAGTAAATCCGCCGAGTCTATTCAAAATCAGCCTGACACAGTATTTGTTAACTCACACATGCAAACATTGATCAATAAAAATTTAGACAAGCTTTCGGAAAAGTTCCGATCGGTTTTTGTCCTGCGTGCTGTAGAACAATTTAGCACCAAAGAAACCGCCAAAATACTCAATATAAATGAAATTACGGTGAAGACCCGATATTTTAGGTCTAAGAGATTTTTGCGCAATGAAATTCAGAATCACTTGGGTTCTTCAGATCTCAACATTTATGAGTTTGGCCATAAAAACTGTGACATTGTTTTGCACAATGTTTTGAAGGCTCTTTCAACTTTATAGGAACTTTAACATTTCTTCTATCGCAATCTCAATGTCTTTTTCTGAGGTTCGCCAATTGACAAACGCTGCTCGAATGGCAGATTGCCCCGCAAAAACTGTGGGTGTCATAAAGACTTTGCCTGAATGATTTAATTTGCTGAGAAACAAGCCTGAGTCTTTGTCTTTATCCGCTAGGGTAAAACAGACCGTGTTTAGGTGAACTGGCGCTAATAGTTCAAAATGTTCGTTATTGATTATAAATTCAGCCAATAACATTGCCATGTTTATGCTATTTTCAACAATTTCTTGGTAACCTTGTTTCCCATAAGCTTGTAATGTAAACCAGGCAGGCAAGGCTTTTAGTCTGCGGGAATTTTCAGGCAGCATATTCAAATAATTAAAATTGTCTTTCGGATCCCCCAAATAGGGAGCATTGGTGTTTTGAAAAGTTTCAACTTGTGCCAAGCTATGTTTTTCTTGGATAAAGTAGACAGCACTTTCATAAGGCACATTGAGCCATTTATGACAGTCGATGGTAATGCTGTCTGCGTGCTCCCAACCGTTTAATAAGTGCTGATGTCGAGGTGAACATGCAGCGAATCCGCCAAAAGCAGCGTCTATGTGCCACCAAAAGTTGTGTTGTTGCTTTAATTGCTTAATTTTATTAAAGTCATCAAAGTCTACGGTATTAACGGTACCGGCACTGCTAATTAAGATAAAGGGTTGTCCGTTTAACCGTGATATTTGCTTTTCCAGGTCCTCAATATCAATGGCCTCACGATTGTGTGACAATGTTTTAACTTTGATTAAATTATTGCTGCCAATACCCAACATAGATAAACATTTAATGGCTGAGGAGTGAGGAGTTGCGCTAAGCTGTTTTAAATGTCCACTAACGCCTTGTTTAGCGATGTCTGTACCCAATTGTTTGCCCAGCCACTGCCTTGCAACACCCAAACAAGTGAAATTGGACTGTGTTGCACCGGTGACGAATCCCCCATTAAAATATTGAGGTAAGGCAAATAAATCTAACATCAATTCAATGGTTTCAAGTTCAATGATTGCTGATATATCACCATCACCCGCATTTGTTTGCGTATTTTGATCATACACACTGGCCAGCCAGTCGCCCACAATAGCCGCAGGTGTAGAACCTCCTGTCACAAATCCCCAATAGCGAGGGCCAGTTGAGGCAACAATGGCAGCATCAAATTTATTCACAAACTGTTCAAGGGCAATCTTTGTACCTAGGCCTTTTTTAGATAATTCATTATCAATCAGCAACTTAGCAGAACTAGAAGTGTTTCTTTGTTCTATAGAGCTTAAAAATGAAGCGGCCTGTTGTTTGGCCAATTCCAGCAAGTTGTCAATTTGATGCTTGTCATTGTTTAGTGCCTTGTTTAACATTTTATTTAACCTTTTTTCAGCAAATCCCGATTTGAGAAGTATAATGGACATAATTTATCCAGTTAACAATTATGAGTGAAAGCGAAATAGATAACAATAAAAACGAAGTAATTGAATCCGAAGTTGATGAACAGCTTGATCAACTTGAAGGAGAAGTTAAAGATGTAACAAGCAAGAAAGGTTCATTTATGGGTTTCTTGGCCTTTATTTTGTCATTGACCGCATTGACAATCAGCGGATACCTGTACTATTTGCAGTATTACACAACATCAGATACCAATGGCAATGAAGAATTGCAATCTTCAATTTCTGGTTTAAAAACCAATACAGAAAAGCAAATTTCACAGCTAAATCAATTGATTGCAAAAACTCAGCAAGAAAGCAATCAAATAAATACACAGTTTAAAGCGTTACAAGCGCAAGTTGAACAAGAGAGCAACTCTGAAGATTCAATTTCTAATGGTGAATCAACAACTCAAACCACAGAGGCTTTTGATGATTCTGTTATTCGGCAGCAAATCACCGAATTAGAAGAAAAATTAGCAGCTCAGGATAAACTCATTGAACAATTACAAACCCGTTTAGACAACAGTAATTCTCAGAACAATCAATCTCTACAACAATTAAGTTCAGATTTAAAAGTGCAGTTGGCTAAACAAACCAATAACTTGCCTGTTATATCAGGGTCTGACAGCAGTAAATCTTTGGCAAAGTCTTTGTTGCATGAAGCTTATAGACAGCTCAACATAAACGGAAATGTAGCAAGAACTCAAGAGCTACTGAGCAAGACGACAAAACAATTGTCTAATTTAACGGGTCTACGATATGGTCATTTGGCCAATGAACTGGCGGGTTTTTCTCAGCAACTGGACAATATTAAGCAACCAGATGTTTACTTATTGAAGACGCAAATCAATGAGTTATCTCAACAAACGGGGCAATTGAGTTTCGTTCAAGCAGAAGAGGTAAAACAAGAAAGCAAAGACACATCTTGGTATAAAAACCTAATAAGCATTAAGAAAGTAGACGAAAATCAATCGCCTAAACTTTCTCTGAGTGAGCAAATCACCATTAAAAACGTGATTAGCAACCATTATCAGATGTTACAGCTGGCATTGATGAGCAACAACCAACCATTGTGGTTGTCAGAAATTGAACAATTGCAAAATTTATTGAATTTACATTTTGCCGATAGTGCACAAGAAATCAACACCCAACTAACCGAGTTACAAAGCACTGACATTAATCCTAAATTGCCAGATTTGGAGCCATATTTACTAAAATTCAATGCCATTAACAGTGCGAATGAGAATGAGAGCGAGTAAACCATGAAAAAGTTAATCACTATCTTTATCATTATTGGTCTGACCTTGGTGGCGGCTTTTGTCACTCCTTGGTTGATAAAAGACCCTGGAATGGTCAGTATTCAATTGATGGGTTATGAAATCCAAATGACGTTTATTGTGGCCTTTGCTCTGTTCATTGCCTGTATCGTGTTGTTTTGGTTGGTGGTGTATTTCTTGCGTTTGCCCAAAAACGTGATGAAGAATATGTCGGTTAATCGTTCTCGAAAATCTTTTGCTAAGGGTTTACTGGCCTTGAGTGAAGGCAAATGGAAAATTGCAGAGAAACAGTTGTTGATTTCAACCAAAAACAGTCTGACACCCGAGCTGGGCTTTATGGCAGCAGCACGTGCAGCTGTGGCGCAAAATAAGTTAGATGCGGCATTTAATTATTTGGATGATGCCGAAAACAGTACCGATAATCCACTGACCGTTGATTTAACCCGTTGTGAATTGTGGGTAAAAATAGGCGATTATGACAAAGCCATGAATTTACTGAATCGCATCTTGAAAAGTTATCCGAACAATCCCAGAGCTTTACATTTGATGACTCAAGCCAGTCAAAACTCAGGGCAATGGCAACGCCTGCGTGAGATATTGCCCAGAGTTGAAAAACTGGCGATTCTTCCACAAGAAAAAGTCGCTTTGCTGACACAACAATCCATTGCCCAGCAATTGGAATTTGCCGAATCTGAAACGCAATTGCTTGACACTTGGAACAGTTTAAACAAACAACAAAAAAGCGAATATAATTATATTTTAGCCTATTCGCAAACGGGTTTAAAATTAGGCTTAACTGAACAGGTGGCAAAATTAACCGAAAATTCCTTGAATAAAGATTTTTCTGAACCCTTGTTGTCTATTTGGAGCCAGTTGAATCTTGATGACAGCCACAAAACCAAAACAGCAGAAAAGTGGTTAAAAAAACACCCAGAAAATGCTCAATTACTGAGCATCCTTGGACAGCTGTGTTTAAAAAATAAGCTATGGGGCAAAGCCCAATCCTATTTGCAAAAAAGCCTAGAAATAAATCCAAATGCACAGACCTACAAATTGATGGCACAATACTTTGATGCAGTAGGCGAACCCGACAATGCACTTGAGGCTTATAAACAAGCAGAAGGAACCAGCAGTCAATTGGTTTTGATTGATGATTCTTCTAAGAAGGAGATTTCCTAGCAAAAACCATCACTTTGACATCTTTTGCACCTGTTTTTATTAAGGTTTTAGCACACTCTTGCAAAGTATTGCCTGTTGTCATTACATCGTCAATTAAGATGATGTGTTTATGAATCAAATCTCCATTTAGTGCAAAGGCATTTTTGACATTTTTTGCCCGTTGTTTGAACTTCAACTGGGCTTGCATCTCAGTATTTTTGTTTCTAATCAGGCTGGTATCAATTTCTTTGTTGGTTAATTTTGCCAATTCTTTTACTATTTCATAGGCCTGGTTATAACCCCGTTTTCTTAACCGAGTTTTGTGTAATGGAACAGACATTAGCACATATTTTTTATCCACTTTATTAATGATGGGTACCATCAATTCAGCAAATATTTTGGAATACAATATTTTTTGTCCAAATTTTAACGCCATCGCCCATTTATCAACGGGTGCGAGGTATTCGCATACAGAGAAAGTTTGACTAAAAGCTGGTGGTTTACTGATACAACCGCCACAGAGTTTTTGTTCATTTTTCAATTCAACCCCGCATTGATTACAACTGTATTCAGGATGTGACAACAACGACAAACAACCTCCACAAATAGAAGGGTATTTTTCGGTTTTATTGTGACAAATTAAACATTGATTCAAGGTTTCGTTCCAAAATGTTAGAATAACGATTTTTAATATTAACACGTATGCCTTTAGAATACGAAGCTATCCGAAAATCATTTAATGACATAGCTAACCAGTACGAAGCAAACGCAGTTCTTCAAAAAGAAGTGTTGTTCCGTTTGCTGGAAAGATTGGATGATGAACAAAAACTGGACGCCAAATTAAAGCCTACACATATTGTTGATTTGGGTTGTGGGACAGGTTGGGCTATACCCGAACTGTTAAAATTGTTTCCTGATGTCAAAATTTCTGCCTTAGACTTTTCTCAATCCATGTTAAATGAAATTCCAAAGAATAACTCTGTAGAAACTATTGTGGGCGATGTGCATGATCTGCCTTTTGACGACAACTCGGTGGATGTTGTTTGTTCCAACATGCTTTTACATTGGAGCAATGAACAAGATGCCTTCAGCGAGGCCATGCGCGTGTTAAAGCCTGATGGTTTGTTGATCATGAGTTGCTTGGGTGAAACTTCTTTGGTTGAGCTGAAACAGGCCTGGTTGAATGTTGATAAGAATAGTCATGTACATGATTTTCCCGCGTTACATAATTTGGGCGATGATTTGTTGACAAAAGGCTTTAGCGAGGTAGTGGTGAATGCTGAAATCATTACTTTAACCTATAAAAACATTATAGCTTTGATGAAAGACATCAAAGCTTCAGGGGGTCATAATGTCAATGAAAATAGAAAAAAAGGTTTGATGAGCCGATCTCAAATGGTTTTGTTAGAAAAAGGCTATGAAGTTTTCCGTGAAGATCAAAGGTTGCCAGCCAGTTATGAGATTGTGTATTTGCGGGCTAAGAAGCCAAAAATAAAAGAGAGAATCGATTTGGCCATTCACGAATCTTGAAAATTTCATGAGAGTTTAAATAAGAAAAAAGGTCAATACCTATGAAAAGAACATTCAGCATTTTTATATTGCCTCTAGTAGTCTTGATTGCATGCAATAAACAATTGAAACCAGACTTGGCAAAATTATACAAGACCACATACATTTCGGATAGCACGCCTGTACCAGTTATTTTAATTCATGGCATTATGGGCAGTAAATTACGCAATAAAAACAACCTCAAAGAATTGTGGTTTGGCAGTTTGTCCAATTTGATTTTTTCCAATTACAACAATATTGGCCTAAAGATAAATCCATTGACTTTAGACCCAGTTTCCACAGGTGTGGAGCCTTTTGATATAGCAGATAAAGCGGCGGGTACGGATTATTACCACTCGATTATTCAAACACTTCAGCAATATGGAGGCTATAAGTTAACCCCTATTGGTGAAGAGGTGAGAGATGAGCAGCGCAGATTGTATGTTTTCACTTATGATTGGCGCCAAGACAATGTCAAGAGTGCAAAAAAGTTGCATCAATTCATTCAAGAAATAAAAAAGAGCTATGCCAAACCAGATTTGAAAGTAGATTTGGTGGCTCACTCCATGGGTGGATTAGTGAGTCGCTATTATTTGCGCTATGGTAATGTTGACGTGTTGAATGACAATGATTTCCCCGTTAATCTTTTGGGCGCAAAAAATGTACGCAAAGTCGTGTTGTTAGGCACACCTAATTTGGGTTCGGTTGGTTCGGTTGAATCTTTTATCACGGGATTACAAATTGGTTTAAGAAAAATTCCTACCGAAGTATTGGCGACCATGCCCAGTGTTTATCAATTGTTTCCACACAGCATTAATAATTGGCTAATCAACATTGATGGTAAAGAATTACAACGAGATGTCTTTGACAGCAATATTTGGGAGACTTTCCAGTGGTCAATTTATGATCCAAAAGTACAAAAGAGAGTTTTGAAGCAATTTGATGAACCACAACAAGGCCAAGATTATCTGGTTACTTTAAAAAAATATTTCCACAAGCATTTAGAAAGGGCCAGAAGGTTTTTATGGTCGCTGTCTGTGCCGATTGAAAATCCAGGCTATAAGATAGTTGTGATGGGTGGAGACTGTAGCATGACTACAGCCAGGTTGTTGGTAGAGGAGGTCGATGGTTATTCAATAACAAGATTGAAACCCTCTCAAATTAAAAATCCTAAAGCAGGTGTTGACTATGAAAATCTTATGTTAGAACCTGGAGATGGCACGGTCACAAAGGCTTCTTTATTAGCCAGAGATGTATTGGATCCAACTGCGCCAAGACATGAATACAGTTTTTTTCCTTTGGATTATCCTTATTTTTTGTGCGAAGATCACAGTACATTGACCACCAACATCAATTTTGAAGACAATCTTTTGCATATATTATTATCAAATTAATATTAAGGAAACTCTGATTAATAGAAAATTCTCAGGCTTTCTTATGATACAAGAGCTTCCTTAAGGAATACAGCTGTCTAAAAATGCCAAAATAGGTGTAAATACAGAATTGTTGGGGATTAATTCGTGACTAAACCAGGGTGAAATTAAACTCCAAAGACCAATAACCACGATAAAAGTGCCCGCACCAAAACGCAATGATTTTGATTGTGCAAATTTTTGCCATTGGTTAATCATTCCTGCGGCGACAAACATGGACGGCAATGTACCCAGGCCGAAGGCAAACATAAATAGACCTCCATTTAGGGTTTTGCCTGTAGTTGCAGCAGCAATTAAGACTCCATATAGTAGGCCGCAAGGAATGAGCCCCCAAACGATGCCTTTACCAAGATGTGCGATGGCTGAGTTTTGTTTGTTAAGAATCGTTAGTTGTTTTTTGGCTTTTGTCCATATTAGATTAGATGAGAAAAAAGAATGTAAACTACTCTTGTTGAGTAGGATGCGTATACCTAGGAAAACCAATACTAAACCTAAAATACTTCGAATCCAGAATCCAATTTGCGCAATAGGCAGACTAATTGCCAAGCCTTTTACTACACCTGCAAAAATCAAACCCAAAAAAGTATAAGTAAGAATACGGCCGAAATTAATCAATAAAATACTGGCCACACTGGGGCTGTTTTTACAAAAAACACCACACAAACCACCACACATAGCCAAGCAATGTACACTTGAAAATAACCCAATCAAAAACGGCGTGATTAAGTCCATTGGCTCATTCTTCTTCTTGAGAGGAGGAATGATATTTGATGTGGTCTTTGTTGTCTTCTAAAATAGAATAAGCTGGAGTATCTAGGTCGTCAAATTGATTGTTTTTAACCGCCCAAAAAAATGCCCAAACAGCAAAACCAACCAACATAAGACTCATAGTGACCAATACGAAAACAATGCTCATGACGCAAGCCTTTTTGTTTTTTTGGTGAGTTCTTCTTTAGGAATAACATATTTACGCGATTGCATATTTTTATCCAAAGGCTCATTGTGCATAGCATTGGCAATCAATTTCATGGTTAAAGCAACTGCTCCTCGGTTTTCTTGTACTAACTTTGAGGCCGCACTGCCCATTTTCGTTCTTGTTTTTGGGTTTTCAATCAGTTCCTGCATATTGTCAATGATATCATCTGCAGTTTTGACCAATCGAGAACCGCCGCAATTGTGTAGAAGTTGAGTGATTTCAGCAAAGTTATGTGTGTGAGGCCCTACCAATACAGGCAAATTAAAAACGGCTGCTTCTAGTACATTGTGGCCACCAATATTGGCGATTGAACCACCCACAAAAGCGATATCAGAGGCTGCATAAAATTCCAACATCTCACCCATAGTATCGACAATAAACACGTCAGCATTGATGTCATACAATCCACAAACACTCCTTAATTGTGTATTAAAGCCTTTCTGAATACAGGCCTGAGTAGTGGTTTGAAATCTTTCTGGGTGTCTTGGAACAATGATTAACAACAGTTTTGGGTATTTTCTTTTAAGAAAATCATAGGCGTCTAATATTTCTTTTTCATCTTCTTGGTGGGTACTTGCCGCAATCCAGATTAAATGATTTTTTGCACAATGTTTTCGAATTTCAAGGCCTTTGTCTATGATTTCATCTTCTATAATAATATCAAATTTTAAACTGCCAACTACATAGATTTTATCGGCATCACAACCCAGTCTTATCATTCTTTGTGCATCAGTTTTGGTTTGTGCTGCAACAAACTTGGTATTATTTACTGCCATGGTTGCCAAAGACTGCACCCATTTATAGCCTTTGAGAGACAGTTCTGACAAACGGGCGTTGGCCACAACAATGGGAATGCCACGTTTTTTACAAAATCTAAATAGGTTGGGCCAAATTTCGGTTTCCATAACTACCGCTAAATCAGGTTTTATCTTTTTTAAAAAACGATTCACTGCGCCAGATAAATCATAAGGTAAATAGAGGTGGAAAACTGTATTTCCAAATATTTGCTGTACCCGATCTGATCCAGTTGGTGTTACTGTGGTGATGACGAAGTCGTGGTCTTCATATTTTTCCATTAATGCTTTAATCAACGGAATGGCAGCATTTACCTCTCCCACAGAAACGGCATGAATTAATATTGATTTTTTGAATCTTGGGTTGGGGAAAACACCAAATCTTTCTCTCCAACGGCGAAAATATGCAGGTGCTTTAATGCCTCGACTGGCCAGACGAAACAATACAACAGGTGTAAGCAAGAATGTTGCTATAGAATATAAGCGGCTTTTAATTTCTAAATTCAAAATAATTTATCTGAGAGTTTGTAGGGTATGTGCGTCGCGAATGGTGCTTGCTTTTTTTTCATTTCCAGTTGGCGCATCAATATAATACCCTATTTTATCACCAAAAGCCTGTTGGATACTTTTTATTGAATCTAAATTGGCTTGACTTGAAATATTAGCGCTGGTTGAAACTAGGGAATGGTTTAATTCGCCACACAATAGTTTAACTACCGGATGTTGACTTACTCGAATAGCAATGCTTTTATATTGGCCAGATATCCAAGAAGGAACATGGTTTGACTTAGGGAAAATCCAAGTAGCATGGCCTGGCCAGGTCTTTAATGCTCTGGCCAAATCATTGGCATGTTGAGGTTTGATTAAAGGCAGTACTTGTCGAATATTCGAGGCAATTAATATCAAACCTTGTTCAACTGGACGTTCTTTCAAAGACAAAAGCTCCATGACAGCTTGTTCATTAAAGGGATCGCAACCCAGCCCAAATACGGCTTCTGTTGAATAAGCAATAATCCCGCCTGATTTAACCACTGCCACAGCTTGATTGAGTTGCTTACTATTAAACATGGTTTATTTTTGAACAGTTTTCTTTTTGGTTTTTTTCTTACTGACTTTTTTCTTGGCAGTTTTCTTTTTGCTTGTTTTTTTCTTGGTTGCTTTCTTCTTAGCCGTTTTCTTTTTAGCTACCTTCTTTTTAGTTTTCTTCTTGAATCTAGATTTCTTTTCTGGTGTGTTGGCCAGTATCTCAATGCAGTCTTCATGGCTTAGAGACTTTGGATCTGTGCCTTTTACAATTTTCCCATTTTTGTTGCCATCGGTGACATAAGGCCCCCAACGACCGTTTAATATCTGAATTCCATCATCGAATGTTTCAATAATTCTATTGGCATCGGCAATTTTCTTTTCTGTTATGATTTCAAGTGCCGCCTCGAGGCTAATGTCATAGGGCGTTGCTTCGACATCTTTTTTAATAGAAACAAATTTAGTGCCATATTTGACATAAGGACCAAAACGGCCAATACTTGTGGATACCTTTTCACCTTCTGGTGTTTCTCCAAGATCTCGGGGCAGTTTAAACAGCTCCATTGCTTCTTCAAAGGTGATTTTGTCGAGTTTTTGCCCAGGCAATAAGCCTGCAAATTGTGGTTTGTCTTCATCATCACGGTGACCAATTTGTACAAATGAACCATATTTTCCGACACGTGCAGTAACGGGTTTTCCTGTTTTTGGGTCCTCGCCAAGTATGCGTTGATATTGTGCTTCTTCACGACTAACTGATTCTTCTTTTTCATCAATGAGTTTTTTGAATGGATCCCAGAATTTTCGCATCAATGGCACCCATTCCTTTTCACCACGAGAAACGGCATCTAGTGAATCTTCAAGGCGCGCGGTAAAGTCATAATCTACGTAGTCTGCAAAGTGTTTTTGTAAGAAACGCGCCACCACTTTTCCTATATCGGTTGGGGTAAAACGTTTTTGCTCTAGTTCAACATAATCGCGGTTCAATAATGTGCTAATAATCGAAGCATACGTTGATGGTCTGCCGATTCCGTATTCTTCTAAAGCCTTTACCAAACTGGCTTCAGAAAATCTTGGAGGAGGTTCGGTAAAATGTTGTTTTCCTGCAATATCAATAACTTTCGAAGTATCGCCTTCTGTTAATCTCGGTAGTACATTCTTATTCTGTTTCTTTTGGTCATCTTTGCCTTCTTCATAAACGGCCAAAAAGCCTTTGCGAATAACAGTTGAGCCTGTTGCCCTTAAAATATGTGAGTCACCAAATTCATAATCTGCAGAAACGGTGCCAATTAAGGCGTCAATCATTTGTGAGGCAAGCGCACGTTTCCAAATCAAATCATACAATCGAAACTGATCATTATCTAGTGACGACTTTATGTTCTTGGGCACCAGTGATGCATCAACTGGGCGTACCGCTTCATGCGCCTCTTGGGCGTTTTTTGATTTGCTCTTGTAAAAATTGGGCTCCTCAGGAACCAAGTCACTGCCAAAACTTTGAGCAATGGTTTCTCGGATATTTGATAGCGCATCTTTTGAAAGGATCACTGAATCTGTCCGCATATAGGTGATTAAACCTTGAGCGGGACCATCAACAGCAATTCCTTCATACAGTTGCTGAGCAATTTGCATGGTTTTTCGTGTTGTAAAACCCAGTTTTCTAGCTGCTTCCTGTTGCAATGTAGAGGTAATAAAGGGAGGGGCTGGACGACGCTTTCGTTGTTTCTCAGTGAGCTTGGTTACAGTTAATGTGTCACCAGCTTGAGACTTTAATTTGTTTAATGCCTCGTCAACTTGTTTGGCATTGTTTAAATCAAATTTCTTAAGTTTATTGCCATCGTATTGAATAAGATTGGCAGTAAACTCAAAATTATCTTTTTGCAGAGGTGTTGAAATTGTCCAGTATTCTTTCGGATCAAAGGCATCAATCTCAGCCTCGCGGTTAACAATCATACTCAGTGCTGGTGACTGTACACGACCAGCAGATAATCCACGACGCACTTTCTTCCATAGCAGTGGTGAAAGATTAAAGCCAACCAAATAATCCAGTGCTCGACGGGCTTGTTGAGCGTCTACTAAGTCGGTTGATAGTTCCCTTGGATTTGCCACCGCTGATTGAATAGCTGATTGGGTGATTTCACTAAAAACGACACGAAAAATTTCTTTGTCTTTCAATATTTTACGGGCTTTCAATATTTCCAAAACATGCCAAGATATTGCCTCACCCTCCCTATCCAAATCGGTTGCTAGATAGATTGTATCGGCTTTTTTGGCTTCTCTGACAATGGCATCGATGTGTTTTTTGTTTCTATCGACTTCAACATAAGTCATTTCAAAATTGTTGTCTGTGTCAATAGCGCCTGTTTTCGGCAACAAATCACGGATATGTCCGTAGGACGCCAAAACTTTATAGTCTTTGCCTAAGTATTTTTCAATCGTTTTTGATTTTGCCGGTGATTCGACAATTAATAAATTTTTTGCCATATTCTAGTGTTCGTAAAAGTCATCTGTTTCAAACATTAGCGCCTCTAAGTGTGCCAATGCTTGTTGTTGATCGGGTTGAGAGAAAAGCACCAATAATGCCAACCACTGTAATTCATCTATATCAATGTGATTGGTTTTCAATTTCATTACTGCATTAATCAATATTTCTCTTTGTACGTTGTCCAAAATGTCAGAACTGTTTAAATAGTAGATGAAATCCATGCATTCAGTATCCAATTTCATTTGTTCGGAATCGGTAAATACTCGGTAGCTATTTGAACCTAAGCTAATGGACTGGAAAGAATTTACGTCTTCTTGCAAATCCTCTAGCCAAGAGAATGCATTATTTATTGCTTTTGAAGAAAAACCCGCTTGGGTCAAACCTTGTTGTATTTTGCCTTCATCCAGTTCGTCACTGTCATTTTCATAAATGTAGTTTTCAAACAAATAAAGTAATAATTCAACAATGTTTTCATTCATATGCGTATATATTGCGCTCCGGGCAATGCTTGTATTTTATCTTCCAACTCTAATATCAATAGCGTTGAGGCTACTTCTTGAGTTGTCAGGCCTGATTTTGAAATTATTTCATCAATGGATGTCGAATCATACATGATACAGTTAAGTAGCAAGTCATGTTCGTTTTCATCGCTCTTAATATAAGGCTTATTTTGCGTTTGTACAGTTTTATTTTCAAGCGAGGACAGTTTTTCTTGAATTTTTAACGATAGTGATTGGGCGAGAGGTGTTAACTCTTCTAAAATCTCTTCAGCAGATTCAACCAGTTTTGCCCCTTGTTTGATGAGTAAATGGCACCCTTTTGCCAACGGAGAGTGGATAGAGCCAGGAATTGCCATAACAGGGCGATTAATTTCCATGGTTTGTCTGGCTGTTATCAATGTCCCGCTTTGAACACCTGCTTCAATCACCAAAGTACCAAGACTTAAACCGCAAATAATGCGATTTCTTTTGGGAAAATTGTGTGCATTGGGTTTTGTACCAACAGGAAACTCAGAGATCAGCACACCATTTTCAGCAATGGCATGGGCCAGGTTTTTGTGTTTGGCTGGATAAACTACATCTAGGCCTGTTCCCATTACGGCTATTGTTTTGCCACCAGCATCGAGTGCAGCTTGGTGTGCTTTTCCATCAACGCCCAAGGCCATTCCACTGGTGATGGTTAATCCCCTTTTTGCCATATCATAGCAAAAGCTATGGGTGTTTTTTAATCCAACAGGGGTGGCATTTCTACTGCCTACAACAGCCAACTGTGGTTGTAGGAGTATATAGGGATCCCCTGTTACATACAACAAAGGAGGAGGTGAATCAGTTTGTTTTAATAAGGGCGGATACAGGTCGTTGTCTATGGTTATGATTGAATTGTTGGGTTTTTCTAACCAGGCTAGGTCTTGTTCGATTCCTACATGGTTGGGTTTTTTTAATAACTCTTGAACCTTTTGTGGTAATTTTAATTCGGACGGATAGCTATTTTGCGAAAAAATTGTTTCAACAGATTTAAAGTGATTCAACAACTCTGAAATTCTTTTGCTTCCCAGTCCTTTTGTATGAACCAGTAAAAGCCAAGCTTGGGTGTATTCCATATTAATGTCTCCATAAAAAAAGGCTCATTGAATACAGAGCCTTTTTTGCTACTTTTTGTTAATCAATTTAAGGTGCTCTTACAAAATCAAATAACTTTACAGGTCGATTGCCATCAACAATAAGCGCATAGGAGATATGATCGAAAGCTTTAAATACCATGATGTTAGCTAAATACTCTTCTGGCAAGGTCACCTTTGCTTTTGAAGGTCTTAAGAATGTCTTTAAATCGTTCTTAGGATGCATGACTTCATCTCTGATAACCTTCTCAGGTCTATAAACTTCAAATACGTCGCCAGTGGAAATACCGTCGCTTGATCCGCGACTAATTGCAACAATTTGATATTTGCCAGCAGTATAAGAGGCATTGTTTAAAGCCACTATTCTTATGTTGTTATCGGTTGTAGTCGCACCTTTGGGTTGAAAATAAGCATCAAACCTTACATCATTAAGGGGAAGCAATAAATCACCTTCATCGATTTCGATGATATTGCTGTTAATGGTCATGGTTGTAATTTCATTTGTTGCAGCTCTAGAAACGATTGCAGTGCCAATGTCCATAACTTCATATCCTAGAACATCAACATTGTTCCAATAAGTTCTATCAATATAACTTTTCCAAAAACGGGTCATATATGCCATTCCTGTGTGTTGACTGGTTTTTTTCCATTTCATTGATTCGGTTTTACGATCTTTATAAGGAGATGACCCATAAGGATAATGAATGGGGACGTCTCTGTAGGTTAAAGTTGGCCTTACTATGGCAAACACATCACCTTGTTTGGCATTTAAACTTCTTACATAAATATCGTTTAAATTTGAACCCTTTACATGTCCGTCTGCAATAGAAACGATATAAGGAGCGTCATTGATTTGTTCTTCTGTTAATATTCTTAGCTTTCGTAAGAAGGGCTCAATATCACCCAATGGGATGGTTGGTATGGCTTTGTTGTGATCAATGGTTCTACCTTTGGGTGTCAACTTCACGGTCGGGTGACTTCTAGATAATTGTAAAGTGGGCTTCCCGTCAACATAAACCAAAGAAATTACATCTCCTGGATAAATCAAATGAGGATTGTCAATTTGGGGATTGGCCTGCCAAATTTCTGGCCATACCCAGGGAGACTTTAAAAATCTCGCAGAAATATCCCACAATGTATCGCCTTTTACGACTGTATAAGTATCTGGGTGAGTTGGGTTTAACTCAATTTTCGCATTAACTGCGCAGGCTATGACAAATAGTCCAATTAAAAGTAAATGTAGTTTTTTAAGCATTTCCGACAAATCCTTGATTTTGTTAGTGTTTAGTTTAGGTAAACTATACCTTAAATTAAACCAAAAAACGTGAATCAGGTGGCATATTTTAAAAAAAAAGCCAATTTTGTCATTCAAATTACTGATTTTTTCCACTATTGTCTTTAATAATTTGAACCCAATATTATAATACGATAACTAAATCTAAGAATAATATGACAATATTAAACATACTAACACTGCCCGACAAGCGTTTAAAAACCGTTGCAAAACCGGTTGAAAAATTTGATGCACAATTAAAAATCTTTGTAGCAGATATGCTTGAAACCATGTATGAAGCTCCTGGCATTGGTTTGGCGGCTACCCAAGTTGATGTTCACCAACAAATTGTTGTGATCGACGTTTCTGAAGAAAAAGACCAGCCTTTGTGTTTAATTAATCCTAAAATCACCAAGAAAGAAGGCCAGCAAATTCACGAAGAAGGTTGTTTGTCTGTTCCTGATATTTATGCTAAAGTAAAGAGAGCCAGTTATATTGAAGTAGAAGCACAAAATGAAAAAGGTGAAAACATCTCTTTTCAGGCCGAAGAATTATTGGCTGTCTGTATTCAACATGAACTGGATCACTTAAAAGGCATTGTGTTTTTAGACCATTTATCGCCTTTAAAGAGAAAAATGGCATTAAAAAAATTGGAAAAAGAAAAACAGGCAAAAGCACTATGATAGAACTGTATACCGCATCAACGCCCAATGGTTGGAAAGTTTCCATCATGCTAGAAGAGACAGGTCTTGATTATAAGGTTATCCCAGTTAGTTTAACCGATGGAGATCAGAAAAAGCCCGAATTTTTAAAATTGAACCCGAATGGCAAAATCCCCGTGATTCGTGATACAGAAACGGGTCAGGTGGTATTTGAGAGCGGAGCCATATTAATTTATTTGGCAGAAAAAAGTGGGCAGTTTTACCCACAAGAGCGCAAATTTGAAATTTTACAGTGGCTTATGTTTCAAATGGGTGGTGTGGGACCCATGATGGGACAAGCCAATGTTTTTTACCGATATTTTCCAGAAAAGATTCCCGCTGTTATCGAAAGGTACCACAATGAAGTGAAACGTTTATTTGGTGTGTTGGATAAACATTTAAGTACACAAGATTATCTAGTAGGTGAATACTCCGTTGCTGACATTGCTAATTGGAGCTGGGTTCACATTGCTTTTTGGGCTGGTGTTGAACTGGATGAATTTAAACACCTTAAACAATGGGTGGATAGAATAGCCAAAAGAAAAGCGGTGCAAGTTGGCATAGAAATCCCCAACAAACCCAGCCAAGAAGCGATTAAAAAAGCGGGTCAGAAACTAATTAAATAATCTGACCTTTTGAATCGTACCATTGGTAGATATAATCCCATGCTTGTTCTGCGGTTTCTACAATGGTGAATAAATCCAAATCTTCTGGATTAATCACTCCTTGCTCGGCAAGAAACTCAAAGTTAACGGCATTTTGCCAATAATTTTTACCCACCAATACGATAGGAATTGGCTTAATTGTCTTGGTTTGAATAACAGTTAATGCTTCAAACAATTCATCAAAAGTACCAAAACCGCCAGGAAATGCCACCAATGCCCTAGCACGGTGCATAAAATGCAACTTTCGCAAGGCAAAATAACGAAAGCTAAAACACAATTCAGGGGTAATATAGGGGTTGGGGAATTGCTCAAAGGGCAAATCAATATTTAAGCCAATGCTCTCTTCTCCTTCATCAAAAGCACCTTTGTTGGCGGCCTCCATTACACCAGGGCCTCCACCTGTCATCACATGTAAAGGTGTTTGCGCATGGGATTTGCTGTATTTGGCCACCATTGATGCAAAGTTTACGGCTTCTTGATAATACTTAACCTTATCCAACACACTTTGTGCAACCTTTAATTTAAACTGCAACTGGCTGTTGTCTTTGTCATTGTCAAGCGCTTCTTTGGCTGCGGAATATTTGATATCCGCTCTCTTTTGTTGAATGACACGTGTTCCGCCAAACACCACGATGGTTTTTTGGATGTTCTTTTTTTCCAGCACTGATTGAACTTTTAAATATTCCAATTGCAAGCGCATGGGCCTGGCCAAGTCGCTATTAATGAAATTATCATCGCGATCAGCACGTTGGTAACTGGGCGAGTTCAATATATCCATAATTTGCTTCACTTCAGTATCATTGGCATCGTAATATTGTTTAATGGTATCGGTTAATTCAGTCATTATTTACTGCTTTGTTGATAAAGAACGTTATTTTATGCCATAAAAACAAAATTAGGTATTTAACTCTAATTTTGACGATTAAAATTGGCAAAACAACATGAGAATTTCAATGCAACTAACGGTAGAACAATTATTTGATCATTTGTGGCAACAGTATATCCAAATCAATCCACAAGCCAATAAAATCCAAAAGCTATTACAAGCCCGTGGTGAAAGAGTTATCAATGACCACATTGCATTAAGAACTTTCAACACTGAAAAATTGGGCATCATGAAAATAGCCGCTCCTTTTTTGGACAAGGGTTATAAAATTGTCGAAGATTATGATTTCACCAAGAAAAAGCTCAATGCAGTACACTTAGAACATGAGTTTGACATTAATCATCCCAAGGTGTTTATCTCAGAACTCAGAACCGAATTGTTTTCTGAAAACTTACAAAACGTCATTGCAGAAATTGATGCTCAAATCGATCCCGCCAATGTAATGCAAGAGTTGTTTATCACCTCTGGCCGAACTTGGAATTTAACCTTTGAACAGTATATTCAATTGCTTCGTGAAAGTGAATATGCTGCATGGACCGCTGCATTTGGGTATCGTGCCAATCATTTTACTGTTTCCCTCAACCATTTAACCACTTTCTTTCAATTGGAAGATTTGAACGAATTTTTAATTGAAAATGGTTTTGTGTTAAATGAATCAGCAGGTCTAATCAAAGGCACGCCCGAACAGTTTTTAGAGCAATCCTCCACAATGGCTGCCCCAGTGAATGTACAATTTGATCACTCAACCCAACCCATACCCGGCTGTTTTTATGAATTCGCCAAACGTTATCCACTACCAGAAATAGGAAGATTGTATCAAGGTTTTATTGCAGCCTCTGCGGATAAGATTTTTGAGAGTACTAATAGTTAAAGCCTATTTACCGTGAAGATAATGAAGAACATGAAGGATAAAGAACAGTAATGATGAGTCTCGTCCATCATAGAAGAGTCATTGAGTTATTATACGAATCTAGGAAAAAAATTAAAAAAAAACTCGAACGGGTAGTTGGCTTTACATACTGTGAAAGTATTATGTGGCGAAAGAAAAATGAGTAGAAAATTCACTAATTGAGGCGGAAAACGCCGTGACTAGCTTGCTAATTCCAAGTTTTTCAACGAAAAGTAGCGGATTTCATGCCATTTTTACTCGTCATCAGAATACTTTCACAGTCTGTTTAGTCAACCAATAAAACCGTAGGTTTTAAAACGTGTTGACTAAAGCCAACTACCCGAAGGTTCTTAAATTCTGTGGGCAACATACAATATATTTCAATGACTTACGTGCAATATCTTTTAAGTAAGTACCATTCGGGCAGAGCCTATCTTACAAAGAAACCTTTAGTATTCTTCTCCTTCATCTCCAAAGACCTTTGCATTCAAAATTATTGCAATCTGTTTTGCTATTTTAATTTGTGCTTTACCTCCACTGATAGATATTCGATCATTAGAAAAATGAAACCAATATTGTATATTTGTTTGTTTATCCTGCCATAGACAAGAATATTTTGTGGATATTATAATTTTTTCACCTGTCTTAGGGTTGATAGATTCAAATTTATCCATTCGTTGCAAGTTTTCATCATTCTTACAAATGTCCAACCAGTTTTTTAAATTTAAATTTCCTCCTTCTATATGTATGTTGTATTTCGCAACAGCTACGCAGGAAATTAATAATAGAATATAACAACTAATTTTTCTTGAGAGATAGATTTTCATAGCAATATTATGTGTGATATCAGTTTTCTTAACAAGTAATTATAATTAGTATTATAAAACAATTCTTCCTTGACCCTAACACTGTGTTATCCTTTAAAGTGCTCCTTATGGAATCACTAGGCAATCAATTATGTATAAGATAAAACAATTTTCAACCATGACAGGTGTGAGTATTCGTATGTTGCGGCATTATGACAAGATTGAGCTGTTGGTTCCTGAAAACATCAATAAATTTAATGGTTATCGGTATTATGGTGAGAAAAATCTCGCCAGTATGCAACAGATATTGTTTTTTAAAGAATTGGATTTTTCTTTGCAAGAAATCAAAGATATCATCAATGCGGATGATTTTAAGCCGCTTGATGCTTTGAGCATGCAAAGAAATTTATTGAACCTTAAAAAACAACGTTTAGAAAACATGGTTAAATTTATTGATCGACTTTTAGACAATAAAAATACAGGAGAATTTAACATGAGTAAACAACTCAAAAATGCGATGAATGATGATGCGTTCAACAAACAAAAACTTGAATATGCCAAAGAGGCAAAAGACAAATGGGGCGATACTGATAGCTACAAACAATCGCAAAAACGCATGACGAAATACAGCAAGCAAGATATTGCTTTATTAAACCAACAACAAGCCAAGATCTATCAAGACTTGGCAACTTTAATGCCCTTGGGTGTAGAAAATCCCCAAGTACAAGAAAAGGTTCATGAAGCAAGAATGTTCATCTCGGAGAATTGGTATGATTGCAGTATCCAACAATTTTCAGCATTGGGGGAAATGTATGTCGCAGATCAACGATTTAAGTCCAATATTGAACAACACGGTGTGGGTTTGGCAGATTTTCTAAATGCCGCCATAAAAATATATGTAAGCAAATAATGGTACAATTGTTCTTCTTACTTTACCGTCTAAGAAGAACAATGATGAAAACCACTTTAATTATGGTATTGGTTTTATTTTCTGGCTTGGCACTTGCCCAAGACAAAAAGCCAAAAACCAGTTTGTTAACCGATTTTTTTAAGATAACTCAGGATTCTCAATCCGATTATCCAATAAAAGACATACATCAGGGTTGTCCTGCGGTTGATTGTATTCCTTCTATTGATAACCCTACATTTGTCATGGCAAATAAAGTCGATTTTATCAATGACGATGACTTGATTATGGCTGTGACCATAGGTAAGCACACACGGGTATACCCGACCATAACTTTGCAACAGCACGAAATTGTGAATGATCAAATTGGCGATATACCATTTGCAGTGACTTATTGTCCGTTGTGTGGAACAGGTGTAGTTTTTTCAAGAAAAGTTAAAGGAGAGGTGGTTGAATTCGGTGTATCAGGTGTGCTGCATGGCAGTGATTTGGTGATGTATGACCGCAAAAATAAAAACCTCTGGCAACAATTAACCGGTAAATCATTTGCAGGACCAGATCGGGGTTATCAACTTGAAAGTATTCCTGTGGTGATGACCGATTGGAAAACATGGAAAAAAGCCCATCCAACATCAGAAGTTTTGTCAAACAGCAAAGACAAGATCAAAGACAACTATGCAAAATATCGTGGCAGCGAGAAGGTGATGTTTGGTGGCGTAAATGACCCAAGGTTGAACCCTAAAAGAGTGGTTTATGGATTAAAGGTCAATGGTCAAGCCATAGCGATTGATTTTGACATGATTAAACAGAAAAAACATTTTGAACTAAAAACGGCAAATACCGTGTTACGCATCCGGCAATTTGATGATGGAAGAATAACCATTAGAGATAAAGCCGACAATAAATCCTACGAGATTCATCGTTCATATTGGTTTGCTTGGTATACATTTAACCCGAACACATTGTTATTTAAACTAGAGAAAATATAATGAAAATACTATTAACGCTATTAATCACCTTCAACGTTTGGGCACAAGTGCCAACAGATGCCAATGATGTTAAGCCTTTGTTGCCTGGCATGACTATCCCTGATATGCACGTATTAAATGTCAAAGGCGAAGCAATCACTATTGCTGCTAAAAACCTAAGAAAGCCTTTTGTTATAACCTTTTACCGTGGAGGCTGGTGCCCATATTGCAATGCCCAATTGGCACAAATGCGCAATGCTGAAAAAGAGCTTTTAGAATTGGGTTACGATGTATATTTCATCAGTCCAGACAAGCCTGAATATTTAATTGAAAGTTTAAAAGACAAAAAACTAAAAAAAGACATGCATTATACACTTCTTTCTGATCCTTCCATGCAAGTTGCTCAAGATTTTGGGATTGCTTTTCGTTTAGATGACAAGACTGTAGAAAGTTATAAAAAGTGGAACATTGATTTAGAAAAAGCCTCTGGTTTCGATCACCATTATTTGCCAGCACCTTCGACTTATGTTGTCGGAAAAAAAGGCATCATCTATTTTCAATACACCAACCCCAACTACAAAGTACGATTAGATCCTGAGTTATTGGTAGCAGCGGCCAAAAGCTATTTGAAAACCAAAGGCAGAAAGGTTAAATAGGGCTAAATTAATCCAAAACCAAAACCGTGTTTTTTAGACCTTCTAACAGGTGAGTATCGTGACTGACGACCAATAAGCACTTTTCATTCTTGATTTTTTGTAACCATAGTTCAAATTGTTCGATGGTATTCTTATCTAACCCATTGAAAGGTTCATCGAGCAAAATTACTTGAGGATTACCAATAAAAACAGTGCTTAAGGTGAATTTTCTGCGTGTGCCAAATGACATTTGTGAGAACTCGGTGTCTTTATATTGAGTTAAATTGATGGCATCTAGCCATGTATAAAGTTCTTGAGTTAGTTTTACACCTTTAATTTTTGCAACCATTTTTAAAAATTGAATACCGGTCATAAAAGGATAAACCTCAGGCTTGTCAGCAACGAAACACAATTCTGATTTGGCTTTGATGTCCTGTTTTACTAAATCATAATCCATAATAGTTACCATGCCCAAATTAACGGGATTGATTCCACACAATGCCTTGAGCAAGGTACTCTTGCCTGAGCCGTTGTGCCCTTGTATCCAGTGAATGCCTGTGCCAAAGCTAGCATTGAAGTCTTGTAAGACAATGAGTTCTCCATAAGCAACGGTGAGGTTTTTTATAACAATATTATTCATGAGAGGTTATATAAAGTAACAGCAGTGATGATAAACAAGACCACAAAAGAAATAAAAGTTTGGTTGTTTTTAACCAAAATACGCAAAGGATAACAAATCAACAGCAGCAATAAATGAAACAGCAATAAAGTCAATAAGGCCTCACTTGAAAAATAATACTTTGCCCAGATAAAATATAGAGCATGAATGACAAGACTTATAATTAGAACTGCGAATGAATCACGTATTAACCAAAAGTAATGTTTTAGAGGCAGGCTGGCAAATAATGCCTGCATACATTTTCGTTCATCAATAAAAGTCACAAAAAACCCACTTAAATAATATGCGATTAAAGCTTCTAGCACATATGCAAAAGGAATAAGGTCATTGTTACTTGTTTCAATAAAATGATTGGCAGAGATTAAGAATCCAACAATAATAGCAAAGACAATACTCAACCGAAATAAGGTGCTGGTTAAACCTGATTTGAATAATATTTCAACATATAAATTGGCCGAAATAAAGTTTGGAATTAGGCGAGGTGGAGAACTTTGTGCAAATTCAAATTTACGTTCTGTTGTATCCAAAACACCTTGTATCAGCTTGATTAATACAAAACTCAAAACCAATAGACGCAACCACATTAGTCCTATGGGCAAAGGCGTGATAAAAACAAAAGCCATGAGAAACAGAGTCATGAAAAACTTATTCTTGGGTTTAAATACAGAAACAAACTGTGTTGTTAGCAAGAAGGAGAGCAAAAATCCAAAGTTAAAAAAGGCAACTATTTGGGTTTGTGGGATTTTGATTAAAAAGTAGAAACTTGCAAAGATAAAAAACCACAAAATATGATTGCTTTTGAGTAGCATCTTAATATTTGTTTTGTTTTTTATGGTATTCGAAATCGGCAAAGATTGCATATAATCAGCAAAATCTCCCCCGCTTATAGCCAGTCTTTGTGCTCGGGACCAAACAGTGAATACAACTGATAGCACCGTGAGCCATATTAATTTTATGAAAAAGGCCTCATCTACAGATACAACAATCAAAAAAGGTTGGCTGATAGCGGATATGAACACCTTAAAATTAGCACCTATAGCCACACCAGGCAAAAATACAACAAGCACCAAAAAACCAGCAATATTTCGCTTAATAAACTCTTTGGTTTTTAAATTAAACCACTTTTTTCTCAAATGATACAATGGATAAACTGTCATGACATGCTTTGACTGCAAATTTGTCAATACGTTTAATGAAAAGAAAAAATAGCTATATTTTTTATTCCACTATATATAATATAGAAATATGCATCAATTACTTTTTACCAATACTGGCAATCATTGAACCTGTAACAATAAGCACAATACCAACTATTCCAAGGGCGTGAATTTGTTCAACTTGCACCAAATCAGGAAACAAGGAAGACATAAAATTGATAAACATTAAAGTGAACACAGGAACCATGGCAATAACCATGCCAACTTTTGAGGCTTGCCAGTATTTTAAAGCTTGAGCAAAAGCACCATAAGCGCCAACGGTATTGAAACAAGCATAGCCAATAGCAACCCATTGATCATGTTCAACATGGGAAATGGTTTCGGGAATAGCCGTTGGAAAAAGCAACACTGCGGCCAATAAATAGATTCCTGCCAGTATCGCTTGTGGAGATAATACATCGTGTAATTTTTTTTGAATTAAGGCATATATTGCCCAGGTAATAGCGGCAAAAACCAAAATAAGCACACCAGAGGCATATTGAGGATCAAGAATTGTGCTAATTTGGTCTTTAAAAAACAATCCCAGCCCAACAAACAATAACAAGGCGCCTAATTTTTGTTTGTGGCTAAAGGACTCTTTATAAACCACAACACCACCGAGTATCATCAATAAAGGAGCCAGTTGAATAAGCACTTGAGCATTGGCTGGAGTGGTTTTTTCAAGACCAATTAAAAACCCCACATAATTGCCAATTAACATTAACCCAGCAAGCAACAGCCACAACCAGTTTTTAGCAGCAAGGGCTTTATAACCTTTCCAAGAACCAGTAGCAAAAATCACTAACAAAGTAATGAATGCAGCCACGCAAAACCGTAACCAGGTTAAGGTCCAGGCATCCAATGCGACCAAGCTGATTTTCAGTGCAACTGGTAGAGTTGCCCAGAAGAAAACCACCAATAAAGACAGACCTAATCCTACTTTCCAATTGTTGGGTTGATTGTTCATGATTAACGTGATTGATTCAAACTTGCAATCTACTTTGAAATATTAGTTTTGCCTAGTCTTTTTGCAAAGCTAAATAGAAATATTCAGTTTACATTCATGCTTTCTAATATATTATCTGTTACAGTTACAAATCTTAATAGGAATTTATTATGAAAAAATTATTTGCAATTGCTGGGCTGGTTATCTTTCTACAAGCATGTGCCACGAGTTATCCCCGTTATAGTCAGTATGATGATGTGTATTACGAGAATGATTATTATGGTTATGATAATAATTATTACAATGATGGATACAATGGTTATGGTAATTCTTATGCGAATAACTATTATCCAGATAGATGGGGCGTAAATTACAGCAATGTTTTTTATAGTCCATATCGCTATCCTCGTTTTGGATTTAATGGTTCTAATTCTTATTATGGAAATAGTTATTGGGGCAGTTACTCGCCTTGGGGTTATGGGTTTGGCTTGAGTTTAGGCGGTTTATTTGGTGGGTATGGAAATTATGGTTACAACTATGGCTATAGTAATAGCCACTCCTATAGTCCATATTCTGGTTATTATAGCAGCTATTGGAATCACGACAGAAATAACTATTCATCAAACAATCATATTTCTGCTCGCTCGGAAGTAGCTAGGCTAGCAGCAAGAACACAAGGCCACTCCAGCAAAAGTTACAGAAGCTATAACAATAGATATGAAAATAGTCGCAACCATACAAACAACAGGAATAACGGTTCATACTATAACAATGCTTATCGCAATAACCGCAGTTATTCGTCGAGCTCTAATCAGGTTTATTCTGATGCACGAGGCAGAAGTTCTGGTGGATATGCTAGCAATAGGCAGCCCCGTTCACAGGCACCTTTTAGTGGAGGCTATTCTCGCAATGCTGCAAATCAAAACAACAGAAATAACGATAGGAATTCCAGAGTATCGTATATAAATTCAACACGCCCTGGCCACTCACAACCTTCTCAAGCCAATGAAAGGCGGTTGGGCAGCAGCTATATGAATAGTGTTAGAAACAATAATCGAGCTAATCGCACTCAACCTTCTCAAGTAAATGGCCACAATGGAAGGACAAACTCACAGAATAGCAGGATAAACTCACAAGTAGTGCGCAATAAGCCAGGTGCAACAAAGCCAAGTTACCAATCAAATGCTCGCTCGCACTCTTATTCTCGCCCTAACAACGTAGGGAGATCTCAAGGTCAATCATCTCATGGTGGTTCTGGCGCTAACTCTTCGGGGCATTCGAATTCTGGATCTTCGTCCTCATCACATAGTTCATCTAGGTCAAGAAGTTCTTCGTCATCACATGGTTCACGAAGCAGTAGATCTTCATCTTCACACGGCTCTTCAAGAAGTAGCTCCTCTCGTGGATCTCGAGGCAGGTCATCGGGGCATAGATAGGCAACAAATACCAAACTTAAAAAAGGACAAACCCAAGAGTTTGTCCTTTTTTTATGCGTTAGAAATGTCTCTGAGGTATAATCACTTTCATGAGCATTAATCTTCAACAACTTTTAATTTTTAGTGGCGCATTCGTATTGGGAATATTTGCCTTTTGGCTTTATATCCGTTCCCGTACTCAATTGATTGTTGAAAATGAAAAGTCAAAACTGTCTACTGAATTAAAACTCAACCAACAAAAACTGGAAAAGCTCCAGGAATATTACGTTCGGTTGAATAAAAGTGCCAAACAACATGAAAAAGACAATGTACAATTCATCGAGAATAACAAAAACTTGACTACTGAGCTTGCAGTAACCAAACAACAATTGCTGCGCTTGAAAGAAATTCAAGATGAACTTTTTCAACTCAAACAATCTTTAAAAGAAAGGGAAAATGACAACCTGAAAGCCCAAACCGTTATTGCCGAATTACAGACATTAAATAGTCAGCAACAAAAATCTTCTGATGAGAAATTGGCTTTGTTGAATGAAACCAAGGAAGATCTTAAGAACCAATTCAAAAACTTGGCGAATGAAATTTTTGAAGAAAAAGACAAGAAATTCTCAGCTCAAAATAAACAAAAATTAGATGCAATCTTAAATCCATTCAGTAAACAACTGGATGATTTTAAGAAAAAAGTAGATGATGTTTACCACGATGAAGGCAAACAAAGAGCATCTTTGATTACCGAGGTTAAAAACCTGAGAGAGTTGAACCAACAATTAAACAAAGAAGCCAGAAACTTAACCCAAGCACTCAAAGGCGATAAAAAACTACAAGGCAATTGGGGAGAGTTAATCTTAGAACGGGTGTTAGAACAATCGGGTTTGCGCAAAGGTCATGAATATGAAACTCAAGGTGGTTTTCGTGACCCAGACAACAATCTGCTCAAGCCCGATGTTGTGATACATTTGCCCCAAGATAAGGAAATTATTGTGGATTCTAAAGTTTCACTGGTTGCCTATGAAAAGTATGCAGCCGCAGAATCAAAACAAGACCAACAGGAAGCACTGAATGAACATTTAGAAGCCATTAAGAACCACATCAAATCATTGAGTGACAAAGACTATTCAGCACTATCAGGTGTAAAGACACTGGATTTTGTATTGATGTTTATCCCCATAGAACCCGCTTTTATGGTGGCATTCCAGCAAAATGATCAGATATTTGTTGATGCCTTTAGCAGTAAAATTATTGTGGTGACACCGACCACTTTATTGGCGACATTAAAAACCATAGAAAACTTATGGCGATATGAGAAGCAGAATCAAAATGCGCGCGACATCGCTATAAGGGCTGGCAATATTTATGATAAATTCCGTGGTTTTATCGAAGATATAGAAAAACTGGGCAAACAATTAGACACCACACAATCCACTTACCACGATGCCCTGAGTAAGCTCACCAAAGGCAAAGGTAACCTAGTCAATCAAGCTCAACAACTGTTAGACCTTGGTGTTAAAGTAAAAAAAGAAATCTCCAAGTCTATGTTAGAAAAATCTGAAATTAGTGAGGAAGAGTGAATGATAATTAATTCAACCATTCAACAATGGCATCAATTCATTCAATCTGGTGACATGAAGATTCTTGATGATATTTTGGATGAGCAAGTGGTTTTTTATTCTCCAGTGCTGCATACACCTCAAAAGGGAAACAAATTAACCAAGATGTATTTGGGAGCGGCTTATTATGTGTTTAAAGACAATAGTTTTGTCTATAAGAAAGAAGTGATTCAAAATCAACAAGCTGTTTTAGAATTTGAAACAACAATAGATGGAACTGTTATCAATGGTGTAGACATAATAGAGATTAATGAGGACGGCAATATTATTGAATTTAAAGTCATGATTCGACCCTTACAAGGCTTGCAAAAACTGCAACAAAAGATGATGGAAATGTTGGAACAAAACAAAACCTAAGATGAAACCAAACAATCAAAATTCGAAAGTTTTTGAACTCAATGAAAACTTTAAAAGGGAATTGACACCTATCATTATTATAATTTTTATATTAATCAGTTTACTTTCTTGTAGTGCTAAACCTGGCATCACTAAACCCTCCAAACAGCTAAAGTCGCAAATTGGTCAGGACAACTCTATGGAAAGCCATAGAAAAAGCCCTATTGATTTACGTGCAAAAAACACTTTTTTTGTTCAAAACAAAAAAGCTTGGTTTGAGTTAAAAGAGCTCATGGGCAATAACTTGATGAGTATACGAAAGCTGGGGATTATCGATTGTAGTGGTTATGATAGAAACTCTGTAAAATTAAGATTTATTCAAGATGTTACTTATAATATTCTCAATCAGCCTTATCGTTGGTTTACTTATCAAGCCAAAGATGGTTTGTGTATCGAAAGCTTAACATTCGACAGAGGAGTACAAAAATCATATCTCCTCAGTTTAGAAGACTCAAGAGTGTTGCTGTCCGCAGCTAAAGGTTTTCATTTTAATGAACTTGGGTTGAAATCACCAAAGATTTTATCAAAAAGAACCATATTTTGGAATATTAATGGAACACCTTGTGGTGGTAGCCAAACTGTTTTCTATAAAGACAGGTCTATTACAACAAGCAAGTGTGAAGAATATATTTCTTACAAATATGATGATTAAAATTGGCTTTATAGTTTAAGGGGTTAGACAGCATAGCCTTTTTTTTGACAGGATTAAAACTGATGAGCAAGGCCCATCCTACAAAAAATATTATGATGAAAATCAACTTATTAATAACCATAACCATGTTGCCTCTGTCCTTTTATATAGCCGCTAAGGAAGTACAATTACTAAAAACTCCCTATCAAATTATTGCTGGAGCACCAGATACAGACTGGAGAAGTCTTGATTTAAACAATACTTTGTATATCACATTAGAAAGCGGCACGGTGGTTGTTGAACTGGCGCCTCAATTTGCCCCGAATCATGTGGACAACACCAAAAAGTTGGTTCGAGAAAGCGTATTTAACAACACCAGTTTTTATCGAGTTATTGATGGTTTTGTGGCACAAGGAGGGCCTGCTAATCCAGAAAAAACTTCTCAACCAAAAAATGGTAAATTGACTATTGATGGAGAATTTACCGCTGCTCAACAAAAGCCTTTTGAGTTTACATCACTGGATAATTTTGATGGTTATGCTGATGAGGTGGGTTACGTCGGCGGTTTTGCTGTCGGACGTAATAAAAATAAAAAGACAAATTGGTTGCTGCATTGTTATGGTGCATTCGCCATGGGACGGGCCAATGAGGTTAATAGCGGGGGTACAGAACTTTACATCGTGATTGGTACAGCTCAACGCTATTTGGATAGAAACACCACAGTATTTGGCCGAGTGGTTTCTGGCATGCAGCACATTCAAGCATTGAAACGCAGCACCACATTAGCAGGAGAAATAGATGTAACTAAGGGTAACAATATCATAAAAATCCAAGTAGCCAGTGATTTAAAACCCGAACAATTATTGCCCTTGCAGATCATGAAAACCAATTCGAACAGTTTTAAGGCTCTTATTCAATCACGTAAGAACCGCAACGGAGAATGGTTTGTTTATCAACACAATTATATTGATGTTTGCTCGGTTGCGGTTCCTGTTAGAATCCAAAAGTAATTTTGAGGCACCTCTAATCTATTATTGCTGCCACTGTATCGTTATATAACCAGATAAATCAGGAGTGTTGTAACCATTAATAATTTGATATTCTTCATCAGCAGCATTTTCGATTTTTGCAGAAACCTTCCAGTGACTATTAATGGTATAAGCCGCTCGTAAATCAATCACCGTATAGCCATCCAATTCAATGCCGAAATCTGGGTTTTTAGAGGCGTAACGAATACTTGAACCGATTGAAAATTGATTAAAAAACTTGTCAATGCTCAGGTTCAATTTGTTGTCAGGTCGGCGCAATAAAGGTGTATTGGTTTGGTCGTTGTTGGTGTCTTGTACAGTTGCATTGATATTCAAATTTAAACCATTGTGGCTGTAGTTATACTCAGATTCCAAACCTTGAATAGTTGACTCATTGACATTTACGGGTTTAAAAGTCGGACCTTGAAAATCCACTAAATTGTCAATTTTGTAATAAAAGGCATTAAAAGACAATTGTTGAGCCTCGCTTATTTTTACTTTCAAACCCATTTCAAAATTGATGGATTCTTCAGGTTTCAAGTCAGGATTACCCTCAAATGAGAAGAAGTTAACAAATTCACCCAGCTCAGGTGAAAAAATAATGGTTTGAAATTGTGGAGCAAACAATTCGTTTAAATTGGGCGCTTTAAAGGCTGTTCCTGCGGAAACATTAAATCGAACACTGTCATTGATTTGATAAGCCCAATCTAAATCTGCCGATGTATCGCTGCCATAAACACTGTTGTCATCATAACGGACACTGGCAGAAAGAATGTGCTGATTGAACCTGCCACGCCAGTTGGCGAAAACTGCAGAATTGTTTCTTGAATTGCTGTACCTTAGTTGTTGGATTAGAACATTGGTAAAATCTGCATCTTCTTGTCGATAGGTAGCTCCAAACCCCAAATGATGATTGCCAAAAGATTTATTCAGTAACCAATCAAAGACAACTCTATTGGATTGAAACCCGTTGGAAAAAACTTTGGTAGTTAATGAATTTTCGTTGTACCCCACAGCTAATTCTGAATTCCAATCATTAAATAATTTGGCTTGCCATTGAATTCGTGCTACGCGTTCTTTGGTATCAGAATTACCCACATTATAAAATGAATCAAAATCTATATTTCCTTTGGATTCTAAATAGTTGAAATTCAACTTTCCATTGTCTAAATTTAAACCTGCTTTTAAATTTAAACTTAAATTTTCATACCCGTCATTATCAGGGTTAAATCCAAAGAAGTTGTTCTGGTTGGTGGCAGAAAAGCCATCTGTCTTTTGGCTACCAAAAACTAAACTATAATATCCGCTATCATTGGCATTGCCATAGCCCAAATCAAAATTGTGTGTACCAAATGAACCAGTCGTATAGCGGACATAGGCTTTTTCCTGTTTACGAGTGATAATATTTATCACGCCACCAATGGCATCTGACCCATAATAACTGACGCGAGTGCCGCGCACAATTTCTATGCGCTGAATCTGTGAAACCGGTAAATGTTCCCAAGCAAAACTGCCTGTGAATGAAGAGCTGACACGCATACCATCAATCAAAACCAAAGCATGAGTGGAGTTGGTCCCACGCATAAATACACTGGTAGCCGAACCATTTCCTCCATTTCTTGCAACATCAATGCCTTTTTGTAATGATAAGATGTCAATAATCGAGTTAGCTTGTAGGTTCAAAATATCATCACGATCGATAATAGACATTGAAGGAATGACATCGGTTTTATTTTGTTCATAACGGGAAGCTGTCACCGTTGTTGAGGCTTGCTGATAAACTTCATTGCTAGATTCTGCTTTGACATTTACAGAAAATATTAACATTGCCGATAGCGGCAAAATACTTGTGCTTTTCATGGTTTTTTCTCCATCGCCCACCGCGATTGTATAATTAAAGTGATATTACAGGCAGGTCTCCGGACTTAAAAGATGGCATTTATCGCCTTCCCGAACAATGGAATTGTTCAGTGGCATAATTGATAAATGTATAATTTATTACCGTTACGGGGGTAGTTCTGGAATTGAATACATTGTTCTCACCAGATTCCCTTTTCACCGAAAGCATGCTTCCGACACCTATAACAAGACGAATTTTAACCCCACAAGCCTGACTATCCAATAACAATGGGTGAAAATACTGGGTTTTAGCCCTTTTCATGACTTATAATTACTTGTATCTAGGGTTTTGACTTTAAAATCAGTATAATTCCCGCTTTTTTAATAGGATAATATTATGGGTTTAAGACACGTAGCTGTTGGGCATGATGTTCCAAACGATATTAATGTAGTCATCGAAATACCTATGAATGGTGAAGCGGTAAAATACGAAGTAGACAAAGATTCAGGTTTGATTTTTGTGGACCGTGTGTTAAATACCTCTATGCGTTACCCGTGTAACTATGGATTTGTGCCACACACTTTGTGCGGTGATGGTGATCCTGTAGATGTATTGGTTATTATGCCAACACCATTATTGCCAGGCTCGGTTGTTAAATGTCGTCCAGTTGGTGTTTTAAAAATGACTGATGAAGCAGGAGAGGATGCTAAAATTGTGGCAGTACCTGTTGGAAAAGTGACCAATCTTTATAGTGATATCGAATCAGTAAGAGATTTACCCAGTTTTTTAACCGATCAAATTTCTCATTTCTTTGAGCATTATAAAGATTTAGAGAAAGGTAAATGGGTAAAACTTGACGGCTGGGGTGGACCTGAAGAAGCAAAGAAAGAAATTTTGGATTCTGTAAAAGCTTTTGAATCGACCAAAGATAAACCACTTTTTTAAGGATACATATGATATTACTTGCCATTGATACCGCTACGGAATGCTGTTCAGCAGCTTTGTGGGTTGATGGCAAAATGTATCATCGGTCGACAGTTCAAGCACGATTACATGCAGAGTTAATCTTGCCTTTTATCGATGAACTGTTGCAAGAAGCCTCTATCAAAAAACAAGATATTCAAGGATTTATTGTTGGGCATGGCCCCGGTGCTTTTACCGGTGTTCGTATTGGTGTTGGGGTGGTCCAAGGATTGGCATTGGCACTAAATGTTCCTGTCGTTGCTGTTTCTAATTTAGAAACATTGGCCTTTCATGCTTATAGTCAACTCAAAACGACTGAAGAAAGAACCATTGTTGTAGCTACCGATGCACGAATGAATGAAGTCTATTGGGCTCGGTATACTATTAATAACTCTCAAATATTAAGCAGGGGGGATGAGAGAGTTTGTGGTGCAAGAGGTGTAGATTTATCTGCTTGTGATGCGTATATCGGGAGTGGGTTTAGTGTTTATCTCGAATTACAAAACTATGTTAGTCAACATCCAATGCCTTTTGAAACCCACGTCTATTCTCAAGCACAAGACATGATTATGATGGCGAAAGATAATTTTGAAAACTTGGCTACTTCAATTGAAACTATCGAACCTGTTTACCTACGGGAACCTTAATTTTTATTTGGATTGTCGTTGAGATATTCATCAATAGGCCTGGGTATTCCAATATAATTCCCTTGTAAATAATTAAACCCCATTTTGATTAGTTTATTGGCTGTTTCTTCATTCTCTACATATTCAGCCACGGTTTTCATTCCCATCACATGACCAATATTGTTAATTGAGCTAACCATTTCTTCATCAATAGGATCATCTAAAATATCACGGATAAAAACACCATCTACCTTTAATATATCAACATCTAAGTTTTTTAAATAACTTAATGAAGATAAACCGCTTCCAAAATCATCCAAGGAAAACTTACAACCAAACTTTTTAATTTTATTTATAAAATCATTGGCTGACTGTAAATTTGAAATGGCCATGGTTTCGGTGACTTCAAAGTGAACCCTTGAACCATCAACCAGATTATCCTCAAGTAAACTTATTATCAAGTTTAGAATGGTATCGTCACCTAAAGATTGCCCTGATAAGTTAATTGAAAAGTGTGTGCGCGAATGAAATGAATGGATATGTTTAGACAGCCACTGGAAAGTATGGCTAATTATCCAGGTATCTATTTTAGTAATTAAATTATAGCGTTCAGCAGGAGGTAAAAATACGCCAGGTAAAATGATTTCGTTGTTGTCGTTCAATCGAACCAGAATTTCATAATGGATATGATTGGCCTTGTTACTTGTTGGCTTAATAGGTTGCGCATAGAGACAAAACAAATCATTTTCTAGGGCTTTTGTTAGTTTGGGAACCCATTGCATTTCTGCATTTTGTTTCAATAATTTATCATCTTGTCCTTGGTATAGGTGGATCCTATTTCTTCCTGCATTTTTTGCCGTATAACAGGCAATATCCACATTTTTTTGAGCTTCTATGTAAGAAATGGTTTCTCTATTAATGATGACAATGCCAATGCTCGCAGTTACTGTGAACAACTTGTCATCCCATGGAAAATGAAACTTATCAATTAAACTGAGTAGTTTTTCTGCTTTTAATTGTGCTTGAGCATTGGTACAATTTTCAATCAAAAAACCAAATTCATCCCCTCCTAAACGTGCTAAGGTTTCTCCTGGCTCAACTGTTTTCAATAATAAAGTGGAAATTTGTTTAATCATTTCATCGCCAGCAAGGTGACCTGCTGTATCATTTATCACTTTGAATTGATCTAAGTCTAAAAACATCAATGCATGTTTTCTTTTTTGGTTTTTTGCACTTTTTACTATGCGTTTTAACACCCTGTTAAATTCAACTCGATTGTATAAACCTGTTAATGAGTCATGCTTGGCGATATATGAAAACCGCTCAGAATTTTTTGTTTCGTGGAACAACTGGCTTTTTGTGCGCTTTATTTGATTGAGTAAATAAGAATTATGTTCAAATGTTTCATTGGAGTTGAGTTGATATTTTAGGTTTTTCTTAACCCGTGCAAGTAAGGCGTTAGTGGTTTTTGTTTGGCGTTGTAATTGTATTTTTAAATCAATAATTTGATTCTCCAGTTCGGCTTTTGTAAAATCATCCATGGCGTTTTTTCCCCACCACAACACCCACTAAAGTTTGATTAAAATGCAGGCCGTTAAATTGCTCTCCATAACTGTTAAAGCCAATAAAATTTATTTTAGAGAGAAGTTTTTCAATTTCTTGTGTGTATCCTTTTTTTTCAATTTCCAATCGCCGCAAAATACAATCACAGCCCAAAGTAAAATCAATGTGTGCAAATTTTTCTTCTATCATTTTAATTTCATCATCTAGCTTCTGCACAATGTCATTACCCGAAGCAATACATAACGGGAGTCCAGCATCAATAGAGCAATGAAATTGCAGGCTCTTATCGGGCAAAACGCTTGAAATGGATCGAATATACCATTCATCTGATACATTAAGCATCAAAGGAAACATGGCAAAATCTAAAGAG
>JAJRQG010000019.1 GCA_024280395.1 Gammaproteobacteria bacterium
AATTCCCCAATGCTGTCAAAGACTCACAAGAGCAATTAATCGTGGCTGCGGCCGTTGGTGCAGGTGGCGATACCGAACAAAGGTGTGCCGCTTTGGTGAAAGCTGGTGTTGATGTATTAGTAGTGGATACTGCGCATGGGCATTCACAGGGTGTATTAGATAGAGTCAAATGGGTACGAGAAAGCTTCCCAGATGTACAAATTATTGCAGGCAATATCACCACGGGTGCTGCCGCATTGGCTTTAGTCAAAGCCGGAGCTGATTGTGTCAAAGTCGGTGTTGGCCCTGGTTCAATCTGTACCACACGCATTGTCGCAGGTGTAGGTGTGCCACAAATCACGGCCATCAATAATGTTGCCAAAGCTTTACAAGGAACAGGTGTTCCATTAATTGCCGATGGTGGTGTCAGATATTCAGGCGATGTGGCTAAAGCCGTGGCATCTGGAGCCAGCGTAATCATGGCAGGTGGCTTATTTGCCGGGACAGAAGAATCTCCTGGAGAAGTCGAACTCTATCAAGGCAGAACTTACAAAGCATACCGAGGCATGGGTTCGCTCGGTGCCATGGACAAAGGCTCTAAAGACCGCTATTTCCAAGATGATGTAACCGACGACGAAAAACTCGTCCCCGAAGGCATCGAAGGCCGAGTAGCTTATAAAGGCTCGTTGGCCCCAGTAGTTCATCAATTAATGGGTGGTCTAAAAGCTTCGATGGGTTATGTCGGGTGTGCGACAATAGGGAAATGAAAACCGAACCAGAGATGGTTAAAATCACCAATGCAGGTATGGCAGAAAGCCATGTGCATGATGTTAATATTACCAAAGAGGCGCCGAATTATAGGACAAGGACTTGATTTTTTCTCGCAGAGGCACAAAGACGCTGAGGAAAAGACCAGAACTTAAAAGCTTTCAATACTGTTCCTATGAGAGTGTAGAAATGGAGAAAATTTATGGAGTTTAGTATAAAGTACACTAAAAGAGATTACTTGGCTGCTGTTAAGTTTAAAATGAGTAAATCTATATTGGCTTTGAAGGCGAAAAAAAAGTACAAATTTCAGCTTTTGGTTTTAAGGTTGATTTCCCCATTTATAATATTTGGTATTGTTATATACGCATCGTTTAAAAAGCTAGGGGCGGATTATAAATTTAAGTTGTCACCTGCGGGCATGACTCGATTTACTAATGAAAGAGAAGAATCGGTTAAATGGTCTAGATTCAGTTGTTATGAAAAAACAGAAAAATTCATATTGTTACAACTAGATGAAAATGAAGGAGAAAGTGATGGACAAGTCTTATTTCCAAAAAGATGTTTTAGTGAAACTTAATGGTTGAGGTTGATTGAAATTTTTGAAGATAATAACGTCAATTCTAGTGAAATTGATTTGAATATGGATATTTGAGTCAAAAGGTGGAATTGGGCCACCCTACGGCTAAGAGTATTAAAGAAACTAATAATGTAGGTTGGTGCAGAGCGGAGTGAAGCCCAATATTGGATGGTTGTGATTGGTCAATTGTTGGGCTTCGCAAGCTCAGCGCCAGCCTACGGTAAATGAAATAGAAAACTCTGTGTAACTCTGCGATTCCTCTGTGAACCTCTGTGTTACTTACGATGTTTAAACAACCATTGTAGCTATGGTGGGCAAGCCCATTTTACGGTAGAGAGTAAGAAAAGAACTCGTGCGGGTAGTTGGCTTTAGTCAACACTTTTGAGAGGTTGACTGAAGCCAACTACCCGATATGAGTATTAAAGAAACTAATAATGTAGGTTGGTGCTGAACGGAGTGAAGCCCAACATGCGATGTATGTGATTGGCCAATTGTTGGGTTTCGCAAGCTCAACGCCAACCTACGGTAAATGAAGTAGAAAGCTCTGTGTAACTCTGTGATTCCTCTGTGAACCTCTGTGTTACTTACGATGTTTAAACAACCATTGTTCCATCAGGAAACAGTAAAAAATGAACATAAAAAACAACAAAATATTAATACTCGATTTCGGGTCGCAATTTACCCAATTAATCGCTAGACGCATACGTGAAGCGGGGGTTTATTGTGAGGTTTGGCCTTGGGATGTGGATTTTGAGTTGATTAATGAGTTTAATCCCAAAGGTTTAATTCTTTCAGGGGGGCCGGAGTCGGTGCATTTGAATGATGGCCCACAGGTCAATGGCAAAGTGTTTGATTTGGGTATTCCTGTTTTGGGTATTTGCTACGGCATGCAAGCCATTGCGCATCATTTTGGTGGTACGGTGATCCCTTCGGATGAAAAGGAATTTGGTTATGCACAGGTTGAATTATCGGGTAATTCAAAATTATTGGATGGGATATTCGATAAGGAAGCAGGGCAGCTTGATGTGTGGATGAGTCATGGCGATAAGGTTGATGTGATGCCTGAGGGTTTTCATGTGACATCAAGTAGTGCCACTGCTCCCGTGACTTCTTTTGAAAATGCTGATGCTACGATATTTGGCATTCAGTTCCACGCGGAAGTGGAGCACACATTGCAAGGACGTAAGATTTTTGAACGGTTTTTGTTTGATATTTGTGACTGTACAAAGTTGTGGAAGACTCATAATATTATTGAAACCCATGTTAAAAGTATTAAGAAACAAGCGGGTTCGGATAAAGTGTTATTGGGCTTATCTGGTGGCGTAGATTCATCAGTGGTTGCTGCTTTATTGCACCAAGCCATTGGTGCTCAATTGATTTGTGTGTTTGTTGATACAGGTTTGATGCGTTACAAGGAAGGCGATCAAGTGATGGAAACCATGGCACAAGGTATGGACATCAATGTCATACGAGTTAATGCACAAGACCTATATTTTGATGCATTAAAAGGAGAATCTGATCCTGAGAAAAAACGCAAAATCATAGGCGGCTTGTTTATCAAAATATTTGAACAAGAAGCCCGTAAATTAGATAATGTTAAATGGTTGGCTCAAGGCACCATTTATCCCGATGTGATTGAATCGGCTGCTTCAAAAACTGGTAAATCTCATGTCATTAAATCTCACCACAATGTTGGTGGATTGCCTGCGGACATGGAGTTGAAACTACTAGAACCTTTGCGTGATTTATTTAAGGATGAAGTGCGCAAGATGGGCGTAGCCTTGGGTTTGCCCAGAGCCATGGTTTATCGTCATCCTTTTCCAGGGCCAGGTTTGGGTGTACGTATTTTGGGTGAAGTCAAAGAAAAACATGCCAAGATTTTGGCCAAAGCTGATCATATTTATATTACAGAACTGATTAAATGGGATTTGTACGACAAAACAAGCCAAGCCTTTGCCGTATTTTTGCCGATTAAATCCGTCGGTGTTGTGGGTGATGCACGCCGTTATGAATATGTGATTGCTCTGCGCGCGGTTGAAACCATTGATTTTATGACAGCCCGTTGGGCACATTTGCCTTATGAATTCTTAGAACATGTTTCGACCCGAATTATCAATGAAATAGATAAGGTTTCACGTGTGGTTTATGATGTATCTTCAAAGCCACCTGCAACCATTGAGTGGGAATAATGGACAATGATCCTCTGCATGGCATCACTTTAAAGGCGATAGTCACTGAATTACAAGAAAAATATGGATGGGAGAAACTGGGGCAATTGGTGAAAATCAATTGCTTTATCAGCGATCCGAGCATTAATTCTAGCCTTAAGTTTTTACGCAAAACGCCTTGGGCAAGAAGCAAAGTAGAAGAACTTTATATTCGAAGTAAAACATCAATAAAACCATTTTCTTGGGAAAAATAATCATACCCAAATCATCCAAAGCTATTGCCCAATATTTAGCAAAATACGCTGAGAAAGAATCCTCGCAAATTAATCCTTTGGACAATATTTATGATTATGTCATCGTTATCCCGATATGCAATGAAGGCTATGATTGCTTACAAACCATATTTTCCCAAGTTAAAGATGATGTGTTGATCATTGTTGTCGTAAACTCTCCTATTGATAAAACAAATTGGCAAAAAAATAATACTCTATTTATCAATTGGTTAACCATAGATTCTAAGCAAAAAACTGAACTTTCAGCGGATTGCCAGTTATTACAATACAATAATTTCAATGATGTACTGTTGGTTGATAGAAACACTCAAAGTAAGCAAATCAAAGCAGATTATGGAGTAGGGCTAGCAAGAAAGATTGGCTGTGACATGGCATTGAAACTCTATACTTTGGGTTGTATTAAGAAACCTTGGATATTTTCAACCGATGCAGATGTTGTTTTACCAAACAACTATTTCTCTCAATCTATTAAGAGCAACAAAGATTATTCTGCCGTCGTATTAGATTTTGAACATGTTAGTGATAATACAAGGTTAAATCAATTACAATTTTACTACGATTTCAAACTTAGGTATTATCAAGCAGGAACAACTTATGCAGGTATGGAATACAATTATATTCCGTTGGGAAGTACTTTGATTGTAAATATGGAGTGTTATGCACAAGTCAGAGGCTTTCCTAAACGCAATGCTGGCGAGGACTTTTATTTATTAAATAAATTGGCCAAAATAAAACCCATTAAGTATTTGGTGGAAGGACTAGTTGTAATAATTCAGTCTCGATTTTCAGACCGTGTCCCTTTTGGAACGGGTCCTGCACTAGTTCAAATCAACAACTTGGCAAATGTAAATGAGTATAAATACTATCATCCTCGTTGTTTTATACAATTGAAAGAATGGTATTTTTACTTGCATAGCCTTTGGAATAATAAGCAATTAAATATCATTCATCCCGTTGATGAAATTTTGCAAGAATTGTACGATTATTTATCTTGTGAAGAAGTATTCAATAAATCACAACCTCAAATAACATCAGCCAATCGTTGGCAACAATTCATTCATCAATGGTTTGATGCATTTAAAGTATTAAAAACAGTGCATTTCTTCGATAAAAAATATGCCCGATTAAACTATTTAGAGTTGTTAAAAACCGACACTTTTGATAAAGTGTTAAATTCTCAATTAAGAAATTTTATTATCAAGAAATGATAGAAAATAGATCGTATCTCAGTACCAATCAGATGAACTTATCCTACAAAATGAGTTCTTGTCACATTAGAAGAACTACCTCGAAAAAATTAGACCATAAATAATGCAAATCACACCTACTATTGAAAAAAACAATATTAAAAAAGTTAACCCCCTACGTGGTTGGTATTGGTTCAATGAAGGCTATCGGTATTTTTCTCAGGCCAAATATACTTGGATATTGTCTTTGGTTATAGTCGTGCTGATTATTTTAATTTCTCGATTTATATTACCAGTTCTGCAAATTGCTTTGATTTTTATCTTTCCTTTTATTGTGGCTGGCTTAAGTTTGGCTTGTGCAGATATCGAAAAGGGCAAAAAAATGTCTGTTGAATATTTACTCAAAGGATTTTCATCGCCCAATAGAATGAATATATTTAGATATGGGATGTTATTTTTACTAATGATGATTGTTGCTCAGTTGGTCAGTTCAATTGTACTAAATTCAATGGGCATAACACAAGAAATGATAACCAGCGAATTATCCATGCTACAGAAAGATCAAGAACAATCTTTTGTGACAATACTTAACTCAAAGGTATTGTCCACTTTCTTTATTGCAACTATTCTGAGTATGTTGCCAATTATTATGGTTAATCTTTTTGCTCCAATTATCATTGTATTTAGCCAGCTTTCTGCTTGGCAGGCCATTAAAGCAAGTTTTGTTGCTGGTTTAAAAAACCTATCTGCAATAATTGTATATGTATTGATTTATGTGGTTATTTTATTTGTAGTCATTCAATTTTTTAATCTATTTGCCGACATATTGTTTTCAATTCTCGGAGAGAATTCGACGATAGCCAGTACGCTTTATCTGGTCACTTTTTTTGGTTTTATATTATCACTGTTGGCAGTTTCTTACAGCTCTGCCTACGTGGCTTTTAAAGACATATTTTTAGGAGAAAACAAGTAATGGTTTTACTGTATACACCAGAATTAGAACTGGGTAAAAAAATGCCTGATTTCGATCTACTTGGAGTGGATAATCAAAACTGGGATATGCAAAAATCCATGGGTAAAAAAGGATTAGTAGTGATGTTTATTTGTAACCACTGTCCATACGTTAAATCTATTCAAGATAGGATAGTTGAAGATGCATTAGCCATGGAAAAATTTGGTGTAAACACTGTGGCGATTATGTCCAATGATGTCAATGACTATCCTGAAGATTCGTTTGAAAATATGCAGGAAATAGCCCAAGAAAAAAACTATCCTTTTCCTTATCTACTGGACAAAAGCCAGCAAGTAGCAAAAGCCTTTGGAGCTGTATGTACACCAGATATTTTCGGTTTAGATCATCATGGAGTTTTGCACTATAGAGGGAGATTGGATTCTGCAGGAAGAGAAGAATCTAGCAAAGATTTACCACGAGATTTAGTCAATGCTATGCATCAATTGTCAAAAGAGGGTAAAATCACTTCCAAACAAACCCCAAGCATGGGCTGTTCAATTAAATGGATCTAACAAATGAAACTATGACGATTCATAATTTAGGAGTAATTATTAAACAATGACAAGTCAATACCAATCCAGTGATATTGAAGTACTTTCAGGCTTAGATCCAGTCAAAAGACGGCCAGGAATGTATACCGATACATCTCGGCCCAACCACCTTATTCAAGAGGTTGTTGACAATTCTGTAGATGAAGCTTTAGCTGGTCATGCTAAGACCATCAAAATCACCTTATTAGAAGATGGCTATGTTGAAGTGTCCGATGATGGGCGAGGAATGCCTGTTGATATTCATCCTGAAGAGGGTGTTTCTGGTGTTGAATTGATTCTCTCAAAATTGCACGCTGGTGGTAAATTTTCTGATAAAAATTATGCTATTTCAGGCGGTTTGCATGGAGTAGGTGTCTCGGTAGTTAACGCTTTATCAGATAGGCTGGATGTTTGGGTTACACGCGAAGGAAAAGAGTTTCACATAGCATTTGAACATGGCGATAAAGTTTCTGAACTGCAAGAAATAGGAACGGTCGGCCAAAAAAATACGGGTACACGCGTTAGATTCAAAGCTGAAAAACAGTATTTTGACACCTTACAAATTTCAATTCGTAAATTAAAGCGGCTGTTAAAGGCAAAGGCTGTTTTGTGTCCAGGATTAATTGTTGAATTTAAAGATGATAACAACAAAGACTTTGAAAAGTGGCATTATGCCGATGGATTACAGGAATACTTTATTGAATCCCTGCAAGGAGCGGAAATAATTCCAGAAGAAGGATTTCAAGGAACCCAAACGGTCGATGGTGAAATTATTGACTGGATAGTTAGTTGGAAACCTGATGGCGAAGTGTTAACAGAGAGCTATGTTAACTTAATTCCTACCGCACAAGGAGGTACGCATGTTAATGGCTTACGCACAGGACTAACCGACTCGATTCGAGATTTTGCCGAAGCTCATAATTTGTTGCCACGGGGACTAAAATTGGCACCTGATGATGTCTGGGATAGGGTAAGTTATATTTTATCTGTTAAAATGAAAGATCCTCAATTCAGTGGACAAACCAAAGAACGCCTGTCTAGTCGTTCTATTGCCTCAATCGTTGCAAATTCAGTTAAGGATGCTTTTGTATTGTGGTTGTCCCAAAATGTAGCAATGGGTGAATTAATTGCCAATATGGCGATTGAAAAGGCACAGAATAGGTTAAAACAAGTTAAAAAAGTAGTCCGTAAAAAGATAACATCCGGTCCTGCATTGCCAGGGAAATTGGCGGACTGTAGTTGTCAAGAT
>JAJRQG010000020.1 GCA_024280395.1 Gammaproteobacteria bacterium
CCGCATTTCTTTTCTGCTTTAGAATCTCCGCATTTCTTTTCTGCTTTAGAATCTCCGCATTTCTTTTCTGCTTTAGAATCTCCGCATTTCTTTTCTGCTTTAGAATCTCCGCATTTCTTTTCTGTTTGACTGACTTCAACTGCTTTTGATGCCTGTTCTGTTCCAGAGGATATTTTAGTATCTTCTGGTTTTGAACAACCAACAACTAAGCTAAATGTTAAAGCTGTAATCAATAATTTTTTTACTAAATTCATAATTGTCCCCTGTACTGTTAAAAAGAGTATTTAATATTGAGAGAGAGAAAGTCTCTATCACTAATTAAGTTGTGAACACCTGCTCCGAAATATGAGGTGTAACTGATATCAGCTCCCCATTTTTCTAAATAAACAGCACCCAAACCAATTGTTACAGATTTTCTATCTTCAATGAAATTTCCACCAGGTCCAGGTGTAGTTCCTTGGACATCGTGATTAAATGCCAATCGTGGAGATAAGTTTATCGGTGTTCCAAAAGCATTGTTAAAATCGAGCCTTGTAATTAATCGGTAACCCCATGAAAACGATGTTGCAAAAAACTCATTGGGTTCAATAACTGGATTTCTACTTGTACCGCCAGTTAATAAACTAGAATCTCCACCAGCAGTATCTGTACCTGGACCATTGTATCTTAAGACACTGGTATCAGGTAAATCCCATATCTTGGTAAAACCAATTTCTCCCAAAAGAACTATCTGGTCAGCTTTGAATGGGTTATTAGGTCCAAACAATTGTGTTGCCGTCACTTGGAATTGACTCATTTCATGCCTTTCCCACCCCTGTATCACATCACCAGCTTCATATTGGCCCAATTGAGAAGAAAAACGATCAAACTCTGCAGGAATCAATGGATTCAACGGACTTAATGCCGCAAACAACACTTCTACATCATCAATTTGTAAAGGTACATTTGGACGATAAGACAACTCACCTGCTATTGACAATCCAGAACCTTCAAGACTGGTATTAAAACTTAAACCATACAAATCTATGTCTTCTGGATATTCAATAAAATAACTGCCACTACTAGGACTAGTGTTAGTTAATGCAATGGCACTAATCATTGGAAGCCTAGAATGATAGTTTAAATAATATAAACCAAACTCCGTATTATTCATTGCTTGAGAAAAGTATTTGAAAGAAACACCATATTGACCATTGTCTCTTGCTCCCTTAACATTTGTACGAGAAATAGATGCTCCTCGAATTGTTGCTGCCAATGTTGCAAGAGCAGCTCTGGTCGCAGGATCCGGATGGAATTGTGCTCCAAAATCGTATTGACCAACACCTGAAAGTTCTGGTACTAAGCCAAATCCTAAAGCAACATATTCAGCACCTGGTGTACCAAAATCATTGGTTGAGAAGTATGAACCTGCAGGATCTGGATCAATTTGTTCAAACTCTAGCATGTATAATGCTTCCATTGACAAATTGTCTGTTATATCAATCGAACCATATATCATGTCGATTGGTAAGAATACTTCTTTTAATTCTGCGCCAGCAACTCTTAATTTTGAAACATCAACTGGGTTAATTATATTAATGCCTTGTTGAATGAAAGTACTTTCTCCCCAACTCACCACCTGTCGACCAAGTCTTACTGTGCCATTATGGCTACCGATTTCAAAGTCTTTGTATACATAAGCATCCAATAAGCGAGTTCTATGTCCCACAAATTCTTTTGCAACATCTGACAAGCCCTCTTTTGAGTCATTGGTAAAATCATAAAAAGAAGTGGCTCTAAAGAAACCACCAAAAGAATTGTAACTAAAACCAAACTCACTGGTTACTTTGATTGCATTAGAAATTTTATCCCATTGATCATAATTCAAATTACCGCTATCTGAATTGATTGAAAACCTTCCGGGAGCCGCTATTTGTTGGTCTAATGGCAAAGCTCCAACAAATGGATTTAGATTCGCCTTACCAACCAGATCGTTGTTACGCTCTTCTGCTCTTAGACCTACACCATATGAAACTGTGGTATCCCAACTCCCAGAAAAATCACCTTTGTTAAAACTAAATGCGTTGGCTAAGGAAACCAAACCCAAAGAGGAAGTAAGCATTGCTAGTTTTATGGCATTGTTTAATTTATTGTATTTTATATTAATATTTTTCATTGTCATTCCTCCTATTGTTGAACCACTGAAGTATCAGTAACCACAACTGTTGTTCCGGCTGTTGCTACCATACTGGCCATTTGCGTCTGCATCTCAACAGTTGCTGCCAATGATGATGCTGGGCTCAATATACTTCCATGGCCTCCTTCGGTAAATCTTACAGCACCATCTAATCCTGTAGCTACAGAAGTTGTACTTGAAATAGAGGGTAACCCCATCGCAGCCATCAATGGTTCTGTTCCAGACAATGGAGCTCCTGGGACAGAATTAGGAACGACTTGATCACCTAAGACTTCATGAAACAAAATATTATTTCTAGCACCAGTTATCGGAGCAAAGTTTAGTGGGTCGCCCGCGTCAATTACGGTTTGTGTAACCACCATAAATTGTGCGAATTCTGGTGTGCCTGCTTCAACACCTGCCGCTGAAAGACCTGCGCGAATTCGAGGCCCAAACGCTGGAGAACCATCTAAAAGTCTGGCGATTCCGCCGCCGCCTACTGATAGTACAGCAGTTGTAACGTTTTCTTCTATTGCTAAGAATGTAGCACCTGTGATAGAACCCAATGACTGAGAAACAAATGCGATTCTGGACCCATCAAAATCAGGAGTTCCATCTGCATCATAATCCATAGTTGGAATAGTCGCTGTTAAAGTAAATAAATCAGCACTTCCTTGTCTTAGTATATCTCTTGACACCAACAAATTAGTAAGATTAATGGTATATGAACCAGAACCATCAATAACACCATCAGGACCTGGAGCCCCTGTTTCATTATTGGCATAATCCACATCAAAAGTTCTTTCATTCGCTATTGGAGCAAAAGGAGTGCCTTCAACATAGAAAGGATTGGTTGTATCTGTAATACCATGCAATGCTAAATCTTGTGCTATCACCGCATAACCAATTGAAGCAAGTGTATCTGCAATAGCCAACATATCTGTTCTATTTCTAGTTATACCATGTTGAAAAATCACAATAGGCCAACCCGATGCTGGTTTTGTTTGTCCACTATTAGCATTAGGCAATGTCATGATAACTGGGTAAGTTTGCACACCTGTAGCAACAGGAAACGGATTCGCAAAAGTTAAATTGGTTGATGTTGGGTCTAAGCCGAACGCATCAAATGGAGCAACATATGCACCAGGCGCTGCTTTCCAAAATGCATTTAGAGGAGCCGTAGGGTTTGTCGCACTTGGCGCTTCTAGATAATATGGACTACTTTGAATACCAATATATATGTCCGCAATACCAGCACCGCCAATTACCGAGGTATTTAAACCTGTTGGGGCTAGTGTACTCGCACCTGGGCCACTTTGGGCATAAACAGCACTCATTACAGGTGTAATTGATTGAGTCGTCATTACAAAAGAAAGTACAATATCAGCAGGATTAATTCCAGCAGATGAAGCTGCAAACTCTTGCGAATTGGTTAACTGACGCAATGGTTCCAATGCTTGTGCAGTTGCATCAGGCAATAAAGGATCAGTACTGTTGCCGTTAGCATCTATCAAAGGATCCGTTCTTTTTGCCAAGAAATAAGTTTGATCTGGAGTAGCAGCGTTACCTGCATCATCAGTCACACCGTTGGTTACAACAGCCATATAGCTTGTGATTTGTTTTAGTGCTTTTAATGGAACAATACCTATGCCAGCGCCATTTGGAACAGCTACATAGTCAAGACCAGGTTGTAATTCAGCAGTTATGCCTGTAACACCACCGCCAGGGCCAGATAACGTCACCTCAAATACCCTAACACTGTTTCCAGAAGTTACCGAACTTGGTGCAACATTGGCAGAGAACGGCATTCCCCATGGAGCAATAGTTGAAAATCCATCTAAAGCACTCAATGCAACAGCTGGGTCACCAAAATCTGTTGGATCATCTGTTGGCGGATTCAAGGTTAAATCCGTTGTACCACTTAAGATTAAATTTGATGGAAATGGTAACACTCCATTTGAAGGGTCAAATCTAGCAGTAATAACTGCGGTGACAACATCTCCACCAGGATTGGTTGCTGGGCCGGTATCCACAGCGCGAGGAGCATTAGAAGAACTGCTACATGCCTGCAAAACCACGATTGATATAATTGTAATTATTAAATATTTTAGACGCATTTATTGGTCCCCTGATTAAAACAATACTATGATAAAATTTTTATGGGTATAATTACAAGCTTTAATGTTAATTTTTTGTTATTTAAACACTTGTTTGAATATTTCATTCTTTGACGACTAACTTTCACGAGAATTAATTGTATGACTGTAAAATTTTATCAAAACAATTTGGCTTTTATTATTTTTATTCTAATATCTGCCTTTATTATATATAGCTCCAACCTATCATTAAAGGAATCCCATACATTGTTTATAACACTGGTTACAGCAAGCCTTTGGATTACTGAAAAACTTCCGATTCCTGTTAGTTCCTTAATTCCCATAGCTGCTTTTCCTTTGTTTGGCATTCTTGACAGTAAAATGGTTGCTCAATCGTATGGCAGTCCACTCATACTATTATTGCTCGGCGGGTTCATGCTGTCGGTTGCTATGTCATCGACCAACACGCACAAATTAATTGCCAATAAAATCATTAAAATTGTAGGCACAAATTCACAATCTAAAATCTTGCTCAGCTTCATGCTAACTGCATCATTACTAAGTATGTGGATATCTAACACTGCAACAACACTAATGTTATTGCCAATTGCTCTAGCAATTTTGGATAAGAATGCTTCTAAAAATTTCTCAATTATATTGTTACTTGGCATTGCTTATGCTGCCAGTATTGGCGGCATTGCAACACCAATTGGTACACCGCCTAATTTGATTTTAATACAAGCCATTGGCGAAGCTGGATTGCCTGAAATTGGTTTTCTAAGCTGGATGAAACAGGTATTGCCTATTTTAATTATTTTTTTTCCAATCGTTTATTTCTATTTAAAAACTCACTTAGACAATAGACCTGTTAATTATAAAATTGAAAATCTATCTATTACACTGGCTCAAATTAAAGTGCTTGGGGTATTTATCATTACTGCGCTATTGTGGATGACAAGAGTAGAACCTTTTGGCGGCTGGAAAAAACTATTGGATTTACCCTATGCCAATGACGCATCCGTTGCATTATTGGCAGTAGTAATTTTATTTACTTTGAAAAAAGAAGACAAGAAACCAGTAATTACCTGGGATGAAGTCAATAAAATTCCGTGGGGAATATTATTGTTGTTTGCTGGAGGCATTACTATTGCGACGGCATTTAAACAGACTGGGCTTAGTGCCTCAATTGCCAATAACTTAATATTCCTTAACAATTTTCCAACTTGGATGATAGTTGGCTTTGTTTGTATCTTTGTGACCTTTCTAACAGAAATCACCAGTAACACCGCAACAACAGCTGTTTTGATGCCCATATTATTGTCAACAGCGCATGCGCTTAATATTGACCCAATGGTATTGATGCTACCTGCCACCATCAGTGCTAGTTTTGCATTTATGATGCCTGTTGCAACTGCACCCAATGCCATTATATTTAGTAGCGGACATGTGCCCATTAAAAAAATGATGCGCATTGGATTATTTTTGAATTTAATGGGTGCAGTAATATTAACAGCTTATTTTTCAATTGTTAATTAGGTATATACAATGCCAATTTACCACTTGCTTATAATACCCATCAAAAGTAAAATTAAAATTTTAAAATTAATTTTTATTAATGGATAGACAACAAGCCATACTTATATGGGCACAAAAACAACTCAATGACTATGATTGTTATGTTAAGTCAGCTTCCAGTGATGCCAGTTTTCGCAGTTATTGGCGAGTGTTCTCAATAGGACGAACTTATATTGTTATGGATGCACCACCTGAGCATGAAAACTGTTTGCCATTTATTGAAATTTCTCAAAAGTTTGATCAATGTGGTGTACAAGTGCCTGTTGTTATCGCCAAAGACCTACAACAAGGTTTCTTACTGCTAACTGACTTGGGAACTGTTCAGTATCTTAGTGTGCTAGGTCAAGATAATTTCCAAACATTATATAAAGACGCTAACAATGCACTGCATTTAATCCAACAAAACGCCTCGCAAGCCGGTCTTCCAAAATACACTGAATCATTATTGCAACAGGAATTGGACTTATTTGAAGATTGGTTTTTAAAAAGACATTTAAATATTTCATTAAATAATGAACAACACAACACATTAAATGCCTGCAGCGAACTATTAATTGAAAATGCATTACAACAGCCACAAACATTTGTTCATCGAGATTACCATAGCCGCAATTTAATGAAGACAAAAGACAACAATCCAGGCATACTCGATTTTCAAGATGCCGTTATTGGAGCTATTACTTACGACTTGGTTTCTCTACTAAAAGACTGTTATATTTGTTGGGATGAGAAAACAGTTAATCAACTTGCTGATGATTTCAGACAAAAATACAACAAGCTCAACAATACTCATATCGAATCAAATCAATGGCAACGTTGGTTTGATTTAATGGGACTACAAAGGCATTTAAAAGTGTTGGGAATATTTTGTCGGTTAAATTACCGTGATAACAAGTCCAGTTACTTAAAAGATTTAAACTTGACTATGTGCTATGTCAAAACTACCTGCGCAAAATACCAAGAGTTTCAGCCATTATTAAACCTAATCAATGACCTATCGCCCAGCATGGACAGCTTATGCGAGCAATGATTCTAGCTGCGGGCAAAGGAGAAAGGATGCGCCCTTTGACATTGTTTAAACCCAAGCCCTTATTAGAAGTGTGCGGAACAACATTAATTGAACACCACATTATTAACTTGAAAAAAGCAGGCTTTGATGACATCGTGATCAACACATGTTGGCTAGGTCAACAAATCATGGCAAAACTCGGCAGTGGTGGTCATTACGGAGTTAAAATAAGATATTCAGCCGAAAGCCCAGAACCTCTTGAAACAGGCGGCGGAATGTTTAAGGCCCTGCCCTTACTCGGAGATGATCCCTTCTTGGTGGTTAATGCTGATATCAAAACAGATTTTGATTTTAGATCTTTAAGCAACATTACTTTGAATGATCAATTGGCACATTTAATCTTAGTCAACAATCCCCCACACAACTCAACTGGCGATTTTTCAATTTCACACAATGGTTCATTGGCTTACCAAGAACAAGTTCCGAAATATACATATAGTGGTATTGGAATATATCACCCAAAACTTTTTAAGGGCTGCCAGCCTGGAAGGTTTTCTGTCGTTCCCCTACTAAAGAACCACATGAAAAGCAATTTAATATCAGGAGATCATTTTGTTGGCAACTGGGATGACATCGGCTGCATTAATCGACTGTTAGAAATTAATAAAAACTGTAAAAAACTAAGCTAATCCAACTCAATTCAAACAATCGTTTGAATTCAAAACATTCTTGTGCTATTTTATAAAGCGTTTTGATAATCACAATAATAATTCATCAATAAAGTCAGTTTGTTTGTTAGACGTTTTAGCAATCAAATTCCTATCCCGATGACAAAATACATAATCATATAATATCACATAGAGGAGAGAGTATGTTTCATTCTAAAAAGTTTTTAACATTAGTGTTACCATTAGCAATTGCTACACCAAATCTGGTTTTAGCCAAAAATTTAAACAATAAGCAATTGGCTGGCCCACCCGAAGAATTTGAATTTATGCATCCAGCCAGCCCTGAACTTGATGCCTTTTCATCCAAAACAGCATTAATTCCTGTTTCATTATCTCAATCAGATAATGGAAATTGGAGTTGGTCTTCTGATTTGCCTATTGACAACCAAAACTTTAGTTTCATTGTTTTTAGCAACGGATCAAAAAACTGGCAAATTGAAATGGTAAATCCCCTAACCAATCAAAGCCAAAATATCAATGATATTGCAACTGAAGCTTATTCAACCAAATATGGAATGGAGCAAAACAGCTACTCTGGTGAGAAGTTTACTTTTTCTAATATGGACACGGGCAATTGGAATATACGAGTAAAAACTGATGGAGAGCCCGATCAATTTGAAGGTTTTATATTACTCACGAACAAGAGCAAGTTTCAGTTAAGTTCTTACAAAACAAACCGCGATCAAATTATTGATCACAACATACATTTTGTAACACAAAGCACAAGTAATGAAAAAATGATTGAAGCGTTGAAAGATTTCAACCCAATTAGTTCTGCATTCATGTCAGTTAAATATCCAGATGGTTCCTCGCAAAAAATTACCATGTATGACGATGGATCACATGGAGACAACTTGGCAAATGATGGCCTGTTTGGAGGAAACTTCAAAGCATCTCAAACTGGTGGTTATACAGTTCAAATTAATGCCAAAGGAACCAATCCAAATGGTACGCCATTTTTTAGAACAACTGAGCATTATGTTCCGGTTATCGAACAAACTATTTCAATGGATAACAAGAAAGCAACCGCTTTTACTATTGCCGATAATCGTTTGAACATTTCAATGCCTGTACAAAAAAATGGCAAATCAAACGATAACCGTTATAGAATTATCGCTGAAGTTTGGGGTTCTGATTTCAAAGGAACCATGCAGCCTGTCTCATGGATTAGTACCATAACAAATGTTGTAGAGGGTCAATTAAATATTGAATTAGATTCTCGTTGGATTTCCATGTCAAAAGCAAAAACTTCTTTTGAGTTAAGAAATTTAAGAATAGAAGATGCCGATAATTTCATTCCTTTAATTTCAGAAACAAGAATGAACTTAAAAATGGCATCAATGCCAAAATCAGCATTTCGGAAATACACAGGCAGTATTACCCAAGAAATGATGATGGGCAAAAGACCTGTAAACAATACCGCAAAAGCTGGTGGTAAACTTTTATTGGTGCACGGCTATTGTTCAAGCGATGTTTGGGGCCCTTACTCTGGACAATTCAGTAATTCTTCAACCTTTTATGACTTAAATCAAAACCGTTCACACGATGCTTTTGCTAAGAAAATAAGAGACTTTGGGGCACAATATAGTTCATTTGGTGTTGTTGCCCACTCTCAAGGTGGTGCTGCTAGCCTACATCTTTATACTTATTATTGGAGCGGTTTAGATTACTCTTCAGGTAGTCGTATGATTCAATCAGTTGGCACGCCTTATCAAGGTACTCCCCTTGCTGGGAATTTAGCAGCATTAGGAGATGTATTTGGTGTGGGTTGTGGATACAATTCTAACCTTACAACTTCAGGAGCTTCATCGTGGTTATCAGGAATTCCTACGTGGGCACGTAACCAAGTTAATTACTACACCACATCATTTGCAACCAAATGGTGGAGATACGATTACTGTAGCCTAGGAACAGATGCGTTCTTAAGTGATCCAGAAGATGGCGTAATAGAAAAATCTCGCGGTCAGTTAAGTGGCGCCAGTAATCGCGGCCACAAAACAGGCTGGTGTCACACTTCAGGTATGCGTGATCCTGGACAAACCAGTGATAGTAGCAGAAACTCAACCATGAGTTATTATGCAAAGAGATAAATAATCACTGTCCATCTCTAAAAAGGGTTTCTTTTTTGAAACCCTTTTTTTTGGCAATAACAATCTCCTGCTGTTATAATCTGAAACTTAACTATTCAAAACATTTACATAAATGAAAAACAATTGGATTCCACATATAACCGTTGCAACCATTGTAGAAAAAGACCAGAAATTTCTCATGGTTGAAGAAGACTTACATGGCAAAAAATTACTTAATCAACCAGCTGGTCATTTAGATGAAGGAGAAACATTAATCCAGGCTGCAATTCGTGAAACCCAAGAAGAGAGCGGTTGGTTAGTTAAAATCAAACACCTAGTTGAATTTGCCCAATGGACGTCGCCAAACAGTAATACACATTTTCTTCGCGCCTGTTTTGCTGGCACCGCAGTTAAACACTTTCCAGAGCAGAAATTAGATGATGGCATCATACGCGCTTTATGGATGAGTCGAGATGAAGTCAAATGTAACTTCCATAGATTACGCAGCCCTCTTGTTTTGAATCATATTGACCACTATATTGCAGGCAAGAAATATGATTTAGACTTTTTTAGCTATTATGACAAAGAAAATTAAAGTAATGGTCGGCATGTCAGGTGGCGTAGACTCATCTGTCAGCGTTGCGCTACTCCAACAACAAGGCTATGCCGTGCAAGGCATGTTCATGAAAAATTGGGAAGAAGATGATACCAATGATATTTGCAGTGCAGAAGAAGATGCGCGTGACGCACAAAGTGTTGCTGAAAAACTCAAGGTTAAATTACACTTACGAAATTTTGCTTCAGAATACTGGGATTTTGTATTTGAAGATTTTTTAAATGAGTACCGCATTGGACGCACACCCAATCCCGATATTTTGTGCAATCGCGAAATCAAATTCAAAACCTTTTTAGAAAATGCACAAGATTTGGGTGCTGATTTTATGGCAACTGGTCATTATGTCGACAAGGATCTTAATGATGAAAAATTTAGGCTATTAAAAGGCCAGGACAACAACAAAGACCAAAGTTATTTCCTGTACACCATAACCCAAGAACAGCTGGCCTATTCATTGTTTCCACTGGGTAAAATTGCCAAACCCAAGGTTCGTGAAATGGCACAAGAACTGGATTTGATAGTAGCTGATAAAAAAGATTCTGTTGGCATTTGTTTTATTGGTGAGAAAGATTTTCAAAAATTCTTAACCACCTATATCAAACCCAATCCAGGCAATATTATTGATAACGCAGGTAAAGTTATCGGCAAACACACGGGGCTCATGTATTACACCATAGGACAAAGACAAGGACTGGGTATTGGCGGAGTCAAAGATACACCTGCCTTGCCTTGGTTTGTGGTGGCAAAAAATCATGAGAACAATGAATTGATTGCCATCCAAGGCGGCGATAACACTTTATTACAATCCAATGAATTAGTGGCCAACAATCTCAATTGGATTTCAGGAGAAGAACCTGTTTTACCACTAATCTGCAAAGCGAAAACCCGTTATAGGCAAGCTGATCAAGACTGCACCATTTATCGCGATACCCAAGATCAAGTTAGAGTTGAATTCAATCAACAACAACGAGCGGTCACTCCTGGACAATCTGTGGTATTTTATCAAGACAATGTATGTCTTGGTGGTGGTATAATCCAACACACAAACACATTAACCGAACAATGCGAATTTAGAGAAACCATCCAATGAAAAACAGAACAATAGCCCTAGCTGGCGTCTGCCAAGCTGCATTTTTTGCCAATGAGTTGGCCAGTACTGGTCGCATTCGGGACAAACAAGGATACCAAACCAGCATTAAAAGTTTGTATGTGATTGACTGTGATGACATCAGTGAAATATATGGCAATGATTTACACAATTTAAACACAGGACTTAAAACCCTGAGTTATGCATTTAACCGCGACAATGATTATTTAACCGTATTGAAATACACACTCACCTTGCTCACATTAGAGAGGAAACTGAATAAAATGCCTGATTATTTTGATAAAATACAGAAGGGCATATTGGATTCCAAACATTTTATATTGCCCGACGACCCATATCCACCTGCTCTCATCAATAAATTGGCAAACACATACAGTTCAACCATTAGCTTATTACAACCCAGAATCATCTTAAATGGCAAACCTGAATATCTCAAACAAGCGGCCATAACCGAAAAAATACGCGCGATATTGCTATCAGGAATTCGCTCGGCCGTTCTTTGGACACAAATGAGCGGGACCCAATGGCAATTGCTCTTTAAACGAAAAACAATTGTAGAAACAGCCAATCAATTAAAAAGCAGCCTCTAAAGCATGGTTGAGAGGTCTGCAAAATACATCTTTGATAAATTTGCTCGCCAATATCAAGACAAATACATGGAAATGGGTTTATACAAGGACACTTTGGATTTACTGTGTGATGAAATCTCCGTTACCAATGACAAAATCTTAGATGTAGGATGTGGACCAGGAAACATTAGCCAATATATTTTAAACAAAAGGCCTGGCTTTAAGATCTTGGGTATTGATTTAGCCCCAAAAATGATTGAGTTGGCCAAAATCAATAATCCAACTGCAAATTTTACAGTGATGGATTGCAGAGATATAAAGACCCTGAATGATACTTATGATGTCATTATTCTTGGCTTCTGCTTGCCTTACCTATCCAAACAAGAAGCCCTATTGTTAATTTCTCATGCATCAGAATTATTGAATAAAAACGGTTTACTTTATATCAGCACCATGGAAGACGACTATTCAAAATCTGGTCTAACTGGACCGAGTTCTGGAGGAGAAGATAGTACTTATATCTACTACCATCAAGCAGACTATTTAATCAACCAACTCGACGAACATCACTTTAAGATTATAGAGTTAACTCACAAAGATCACCCACAACAAATAGACACGACCGTAAGAGACTTAATTATTATAGCAAAAAAACAAGGTAAAATAATGAAATAAGTATATGAAATATTTACTTGACAGAAATACTACAAAAAATAGCAAAGAGCTGCATGCTCAATTTTCTAAGAGTGCCCCATTTAAACATAATTCTTATCGATAACTTTTTCTCCCCAGAAATTTGTCAAAGTATTCTCGATGATTCCCCTCAGTTTGATGATAAACTAGCTCTAAAACAAAGTGGAAAAACAGATAGAAAATCAATACATGAACACCTATCAGAAACCAGTGGCAATTTCAGAAAACTGGACAATTTAAAGTTTCATCCACTTGATAGAAGAAATAACAGTCATGACAAAAAAACTTCTGGAATTAAGTATAAAATATTAAGAGAATTGAATAGATTTTTTAGTGAAGCTAATTTACAAACCGACTAACCACTGTACTTTTTAGAAAATTCATGGTATGTTTATATGTAGCGGAAATCTTAGAGAACTATTGTACAACAACCAATTTTCAAACAAACTGAATCAATGCCTTATCTTTATAAAAAATTAACATTTATTGCTACAACTTTATTCGTGTTCTTTGTAACTCAATTGCAAGCAACAATTTTAACCAATGCTTCTGTTAGCGTTGCTGATATAACCGCTGGAGCGACTACCACTTACACAATAACATTCGATGTACAAACACAACTAGATGCTAGCGGCTTAGTAGCAGATCAATTTTTAATTCTTACTACAGCAGACGGGCCTAACTTTGATAACAGTGTTTTGCAATCGCTATCAGGTGGAACACTAACTGGCTCTATTACCTTAAATAACCAAACGCAAACTACAATTACAGTAACATCAGGTGTTGCTACCAATGGGCAAACAACAACCTTTGTTTTATCTGGCGTTGTTAATCCCGGTAGTGCGGGAATCGGTCCAAACTATACAATAAGAACTGCAGATTTTTCTGATTTATCAAATATTATAATTGATGAAGCTATTTTCTCAGGAAGCACATATATCCCAAGCAATTTTCCTGCTGTTTCAACACCAATCACAGACAAAATCATTATTCAAGAAGGCGGTACTCAAGTAGTGGCATCCGACCTCAACAGCAATTTCGTAGATGGCGATGGTGATGCACTTACTTTTACAGTAGATGCAGGTAATGATGTGAATATAGCCATAGCTTCAATCACTGGCAATCAATTAACCGTCGTTCCTATTGGGTCTGGCGTTACCAACATTACCATTAGAGGCAGCGATCTTCCCTCAGGAACTGGAGAAGGCGAAGTAACCGCCACATTTCAAGTGACAGTTATAGGTGAATTTTCCAATGCTTCTGTAACTCCCAGTGTATTGGACTCAGGTGCAACTACAACTTACTCATTAACCTTTAGCCCAGCAAGTACCATCACAAACAACCAAGTTCTTATTCTTAATAATTCCGCAGCTGGCGGAGCTGATTACAGCTCTGCAACACTTGGGTCTGTTTCTGGTAGCACTTTAAATATTTCAATTAATAGTCAAACTGCTACAGGCATAAATTTTAATATTAATAGCGGAACTGCAAATAGCTCACAAACAGTGTCTATTCAAATAAATGGTGTAACCAATCCTGGCATTGCTGGCATAGGACCCGAATATATAATTCGTCTATTCGATCTTGGCCTATCAAGAGATGTAGATCAAATGACATTGATTGGTACAAACTTTACAGCTGTAGGAATACCTACAATTGTTTCGCCAATAGCTAACCAATTATTGGATCAAGTCGATGGTGCTAGTATAGTTGTTGCTGACCTTAACACAGTCTTTAATGATGGGGATGGGGACAACTTAACCTTTACCGTTGAAACAGGCAATGACACCAATATTGCAACAGCAACAATTAATGACAAACAACTAATCGTCACTCCAGTTGGGCCTGGAATAACCACCCTTATGATTAAAGCAAGTGACTTACCTTCAGGAACTGGTGAAGGAGAAATTATTGATAGTTTCTTTGTACAGGTAATTGGCGCTTTAGAAAATGCAAGTATTACACCAGGCACATTTAGAACGTCTGCTAGTACAACCTATAGCATTGAATTTTCTCCTGCTAGCACGATTACTGGAGGACAATTGGTTTTCATCACAACTAATGATATTACTGGACCAGATTTTTCCTCTACCAACTTAGGTTTTTTTAATGGTGGCTCATTAACGGTAAATGGAATATTTACACAATCATCCCAGAGGATTGTTTTTAAAATAAACAGTGGTACTGCTGATTCTTCACAACTTGTCAATATTTTGCTAGATGGTGTAATAAATCCATCTATCGATGGGCAAGCACCCAATTATAAAATTAGCATATATGAAGCTTCAGTCTCACTCATTGATGAGATTGAATTCCCAGGGAATATTTATTTAACCATGAATGATATATTTATGGATGGGTTTGAAGACATCATTGTAATGATGCAAGCACTGGCAAAATTAAATATTTCTGTTATTCCATCTTCTAGTGACAATACAAACAAACCTATATTTGATTCACAACTACAGTCCTATCGCTTTAAAAATGAATACTTGCCTATGCTGAATAGTGATGGAAAAATGTACAGCCTTTCTGAAGTCATTCTATGGCACGAATCAATCCTTATCCATCAATCACCAAATGATGATTGGAATAACAATGGAGAGAGTAATATCAATGAGGTTAACCCCTTTGGTATTGAAGATTATCAATCTAAATCACAATCTTTTTGATTTCCAGGTAAGGCATCAATAAAAGCCTGAAGCTTTAAACAATTATCATTGATTTTTACAATCAAAGGATAGGTATTCAATGGCACATTAAATCGATTGGCATTATAAACTTGCGCGACCAAAAATATATCTGCAACCGTAATAGCATCACCAAAACAAAACTGCCCTGTACTTTTTTCCAATTGCTTTTCAATGGCAGAAAAACCTTCATGAATCCAATGGGCATACCATTTATCCACTTGCTCTTTTTGCCACTCTTCACCCTTTAAATACTTCAACACCCGCAGGTTATTCAACGGATGAATATCACAAGCAATACTTAAAGCCATGGCTTTGGCTAGCGCCTTTTGAATGGGTTCTTGTGGATAAATAGAATGTTCAGGATAAGCTTCATCCAAGTAATCAATAATCGCCAAGGATTGGGTTAAAATTTCGCCATTATTGGTTTCTAGGGCGGGAACCAAAGATTGCGGATTGATGGATTGATAATCTTTTTGTAAATGCTCACCGCCATCTTTCACCAAATGCACAGGCACAATTTCACAATCCAATTGTTTGATATTTAAAGCAATTCTAACCCGGTAAGCGGCGGTAGAACGCCAGTAGCTGTATAATTTCATCGTAATTTCTCTTTATTCATTATTAATTCATAACCATAAACCGCAATAAAAGACAGAAGTATCCAAGACAACCATTTAAAACCATTCTGCACAATTACCACAAGAAATGGATTGCCTATAAAATAATCCATTAATGGTTGACGAATAAGCATCGCATTTAAAGCCAATAACAAAAGTGATAAATAGACTGACGCTTTAAATTTTCCAAATTGAATAAACTTATCTCGCGCCAAATGATAAAGTGCAATTACAGCGATACCATATTCAACAGATGTAACCCCAGCCACATACCGCACCATCCATGAAGGCTTAATATCTACCCCTTGCACTTGCCCACTAATCCAAGCAGGTAACCATTCAACTGTAAAAACATGAACAACAAAACCTGACAATGAGGCAATGATTGCGAGAATGAGTAATAAAAGATATTTCATAATATGTCAATTATATCATATCCCTATTATCTCCGTGTATCTCCGCTGCCCTCTGTGAATCTCCGTGATCCTTAACAGTTTCAAACAAAACCACGGTACCCACAATGAGATTATTTTACATTAGCATTCCCTCGCAGAGAGGCTGTGAAACAACTCACGGATGCGAGACTTTAGTCTTGCTGTTCTCTATTTTAAAAAAAACCTGAATCATCAAACTACCATATAGCTAAGTTAATTGAAAATTATGCATCTAAATATCATTGAGTATGGCAAGGTTAAAACCTCGCATCCGAATAATTCAAAGTTATTTCACAAACTCGAAGCGAGAGGAAAGAGTAGAACTGCTTTCTAAAAACATTAACAATTAATAATTAACCCTTAACAATTTTATTATGAATCGTCCCAAATATATTATCACCATTTTCAGCCAACATCTTGATTTCTACATCATCGCCAAAGCTCATAAATGGCGTTACTGCTTTACCATCTTTAATAATTTCTAATACACGTTTTTCAGCCAAACATGACGAACCTAACGATTCATCTTCATTGGCTATTGTACCTGAACCTATCATTGCACCTGCTGATAATGGGCGTGTTTTAGCTGCGTGAGCAATCAATTGGGCGAAGTTAAACTGCATATCAACGCCAGCATCAGGAAAACCAAACCATTCATCGTTGTATCTTGTGTGTAATGGTAAGTGTAATTTCGTGTCTTTCCATGCATCACCCAATTCATCGGGTGTGACGAAAAATGGAGACAATGCTGTAGGTGGCTTTGATTGCAAAAATCCAAAACCTTTGGCCAATTCTGCAGGAATCAAATTTCGCAATGACACATCATTTAAAATACATACCAATTTGATGTGTTTTACCGCTTCTTCAACACTAACCGCCATAGGCACATCATCAACAATAACAGCGACTTCTGATTCAAAGTCTATGCCATAATCTTCACTGCTAACAACTACATCCGCATGAGCTGCCAAAAAGCTATCACTGGTGCCTTGATACATCAATGGATCAACCAAGAAACTTGGTGGCATTTCTGCACCACGGGCTTTGCGTACACGTTCCACATGGGCCAAATAAGCACTGCCATCTAAAAACTGGTGTGAACGTGGCATAGGTGCGGTCAACAAACTTAAATCCAATTCAAATGCATCTTGGGCATTATCATTGTTTAAATCATCATAAACTTCAATCAGTTGAGGTGATAATTCCGTCCAATCATCCAAAGCTTGTTGCATGGTTGTGGCAATTTCATTGACCATTACTGCATTTCTGTTATCGCGACTAACGACAATCAATTGTCCATCACGTGTTCCGTTGTTTAATGTTGCTAATTTCATGTTTTTTCTCTTTATATTTTTCTTTGATATACTCATATCGGGTAGTTGGCTTTAGTCAACCCATAAAATCGTAGATTTTATACAAAACAATGTTGACTAAAGCCAACTACCCGATTTTATTTATTCCTTGATTTTCCAGCTATCTACGTATTCTTTCCACTCGGTTTGTTCTAATTCACTGGTAATTTCCAATGGATCTCTGGTATCTATCATAACAGCCACTTCATCGGTCATGGCATTGTCTTGTTTAAAGGCTTTTTTCATGGCTCCAGGATGTGGTCCATGGGCGAAACCTTGTGGATGATAAGTAATCATACCTGGGTGGATATTATCACGAGAAAAGAAACTGCCCATATGATAAAACAACACTTCGTCATAATCATCATTGTTGTGAAAAAAGGGTATTTTTAAGGCTTTTTCTGCAGTCTCAAACAAACGAGGTACAAAGGTACAAATCAAGAATCGATTGCCCATAAAGGTAGTATGTGCAGATGGTGGCACATGGTATTTATGACTCATAATAGGTGAAATATCACGCCAGTTAAGCTTAATCGGCATTAAATTACCACGCCAACCTACTGCATCTAAAGGATTAAATGGAAAGACCTGACAACTCATTTTGTTTCGGTGTTTGATTAAATGAGACCATTGTTCGTCATCATTCTGTTGTGCTTTAAATGCATCATTAATCGCAGGCACTTCTAAGACAGCCGGATCAACGATTGCGTTGGGGCCCAACAATCCTTTATCAGGAAATTGATAGTGTGCATTGGTGCATTCAATCATCAAAATTTCACACAATTCTGACATTTCTAATCGCCACTTGGTACAGCGTGGCAACATAAAGTAATCGCCTTCGGACAACTTGATATGACCATAATCACAATACACTTCCAAGTGACCTTTGTGAATAAACAACATTTCATCGCCATCGGCATTGCTGACCAAGTGATTCATGCTTTCATCCATCTTTAACATGCGCACTTTTATGGATGCATTGTGCATGATAATGGGCGATTTATAAGGACTGCTTTCTACATCTGACATTTTACTGGTATCAAATGCACGTGGCTGTAAATCTCCTTCAAAATCAATCCAGCCTGTTGGCATGTTTTTGTGGTAAAAGTGAGCCACAGGACCAAAGAAACCTTCTTTGCCAACCTCACGTTCGTATGTCCCTTCTGGCAAATCATAATGGGCTTGCCTGGCAACTTTTCCTTCCTTCTTAAAAGTCTGTATCCAGTTCTTCATTAGAGATAACCTCGTTTCTGTTGCTCCAATTCAATGGATTCAAATAATGCTTGAAAATTGCCTTCGCCAAACCCTTGGTTGCCTTTGCGTTGAATGATTTCAAAAAATATTGGACCGATGCAATTTTGAGTAAATATTTGTAGCAGTATTTTCTCACCCGTTTCTTCATCTGCATCAATCAAAATACTGTTCTTTTCTAAACGAGCTACATCTTCCTCATGCTTAGAAACACGTTTATCTATGATGGTATAGTAAGTTTCTGGAGTTACCAAAAAATCAACCCCTGCTGCTTGAATAGATTCAATCGTCTCATAAATATTTTCAGTATAAAGCGCAATGTGTTGAATGCCCTCTCCTTTGTACTCATCGATGTATTCATTGATTTGGGATTTAGCATCAGGTGACTCGTTTAAAGGAATCTTAACTGAGCCATTTGGAGAACGCATTGCTTTAGAAGTTAAGCCGGTCTTTGCTCCCTTTATATCAAAATATCTAATCTGTTCAAATTGAAATAAATCTACATAATATTGACCCCATTTTTCCATCTCTCCATAAAAAACATTGTGAGTTAAATGGTCAATAAAAGTTAATCCCCAACCGGTAGGATATTGATTCATACCAACAATCTCTTCAAAATCATTTTTCAATAAATTCGCATAATTGGCTTTATCCACCAAATATAAAACCGCACCGCCTATTCCACTGACTGCGGGTAAATCTAAATCGCCCACTATTTTTGTTGAGCCGTTATCAACCGCATGTTTCAATGCTGCTTTTGAGTCATCAAAAACGATGGAAAAACCGTTAGCACAAGGCCCATGCTCTGTTGCGAAATTTTCTGCGAATGAGTTCTTCTCTCTGTTCAACATAAAATCAATTCCGCCTTGCCTATACAGTGTAATATTTTTAGTTTTGTGCTGTTTAATGGCACTGAAACCCAACTGTCTAAAAAGCTTATCTATTGCTTCTGGATTACTCGATGCATATTCTATAAACCCAAAACCATTGATAGTATTTGTCATAATTGTCCCCTGACTTGTAATTTTGAAGTATTTTAAGCATAATTAGTTTCAAATGAAACTAAATATTGAAAATTAGTTACAAATGAAACTAAATAGATGACATTATGGAATTACACAATTTTTTACCTTATCAATTATCGGTTTTAAGCAACAAAGTGAGCACGGGTATTGCTAAATTCTACCGAGACCAACATGGGATCAATGTCCCTGAATGGCGAGTATTGGTTATATTATCGGCAACCAATCATCAAACAGCCAAAGACCTTGCCAATCACAGCCACATGGATAAGGTAAAAATAAGCAGGACTATGAAGTCATTAGTCACCAAAGGACTGATCGTAGAAAGAACATGCAAAGAAGATGCCCGAGCGCGCAGATACAATCTAACCATCAATGGAAGACAATTAATCAACGAAGTAAAGCCCAAAGCATTGGCATTTGAAAATGAATTAATTAAAAGCTTGTCAACAACAGAATTAAAAGCATTTCAAAAGTGCATAACAACCTTAAATCAACAAGTAGACAAAATTACATCAAAAAACCCATAATTTCATTTGTTGTTCTTGACAATAACTGCAATAAATAAGAAAATCCTCGCCCTCAAAGCATTCAAACAAATGGTTATGTAGCTCAGCTGGTTAGAGCACGGCATTCATAATGCCGGGGTCGGTGGTTCAAGTCCACCCATAACCACCACTTTTTTTGTTGTCCATATCACGTCATAAATTTCTGATCTCAACATTTAAAAACAAATCATTTATATTGCATAGACTCAGGTTTTAAAATACTGACCTCAAAAATTTCTAACGCAATCTGAACAACAAAAATCACGGCTAAATATTAACAATATTCTCAATCCTAAAAAACCTCTCACTTACGAAATGAAAACTCGATTTTTATTAACACTGACCTTGGACATTTCTAACGCAATCTAATCCATAAAAACCACGGCTGAAAATTAACAACATTCTCAATCCTAAAGACTATCATTTATGTTGTATAGACCCAAACCACATAAATAATACAGTCGTATTGAGTAAAATCAAATGTGCTATAATTCAATTAATTATCAATACCATGAAAATATTTAATCTAATTGTCTTGGTTTTATTATCTGCAACTCTTTGTGAGAACAGTTTTGCCAAGAAAGACCCGAATACTTACTTATTTGAAGGTCTAGAATACGCACAAGATGGGCACTTTAAGAAGGCAAAAAAATCATTTGATAAGCTTCTGACAAATAAACATTATTCTGAATATGTAAAATTCTATCTTGGAACGCTTCAGGATGTAAAAAATCAAACTCTGAACAAAAAAACTGCTATGTATTTTTTCCAAGGCATACTTTATTCGCTAAACACAAAGTACAAAGTACAAAGACTCGATCAATAGTTTCACCAATGCCATAAACATAAATCCTAAGAATGCCATGCTACTCAATAATCGTGGAGGAACCTATATGAACATAGGAAAATTAAAATTGGCAGAAGCTGACTTCAATTCAGCAATTAACTTCGAACCCAACAACGCCAAAGCCTATTACAACCGAGGTTTGGTTCATTATTTCAAGTCAAAAACTCAATTGGCAATAGAAGACTTTAATCAAGCCATTCTATATAACCGTGATTTTTCAACCGCTTACAACTACCGTGGTATGATGTATGAGAAACTAAAAGAATACAACTTGGCAGAGAATGATTATATGAAAGCCATCGAAACCAATGAAGAATTTTTCGATGCGTATAATAATTTAGGAAATGTAAAATCCACAATGGGGCATGATTTGGCCGCACTTGTATATTTCACTAAGGCCATAGAATTAAACCCCAGTGACAGTAAATACTACTACAATCGTGGTAGAAGTTTATTACAACTAAAAAAACACAAAAAGGCTATAGTCGATTTTTCAAGTGCCATAAAAATCAATCCCTTAAATATCAATGCCTACTATAACCGAGCCATTTGCTATCGTTTTATCAAACAAAATATCAATGCAATAACTGATTTTAATAAAGTCTTAGAGTTAAATCCAAAGGATGGAGAAGCTTATGACAATAGAGCATCAACCTATTACTTACATTTAAAAAACAAAATCAAAGGTTGTGCCGATTATAAAAAAGCATGCGAGTTAGGTTATTGTAGAAATTACAATATTGTTGTTCGGGACAATCTTTGTAAATTTTAGATAATCAATAAAAAACCCCAACATTTGTTGAGGTTTCTTTTAAAATTGTATTTGGCTGTTAATTTATCATTAACAATTCACCATTTACAATTTATCTGCTTCTGTTGATAAGTACTCAGCCACACCGTCTGGTGAATCAACCATGCCTTTATCACCATCTGTCCAACCAGCAGGACAAACTTCACCATGTTTTTCGTGGAAAATCAAGGCATCTACCATGCGCAACATTTCATCAATGTTTCTACCCAATGGTAAATCGTTAACCACTTGATGTCTAACTACGTTGTCTGCATCAATTAAAAAAGAACCACGGTATGCAACTGCTCCATCGGGAGTTTCTACGTCATAAGCCTTACATGCTTTGTGAGTAACATCAGCAAACAATGTATATTTAACCGGGCCAATACCGCCTTTATTAATAGGTGTGTTTTTCCATGCATTGTGGGTAAACTGTGAATCAATTGAAACACCAACGACTTCTACACCGCGTTTTTCAAAATCAGCCAATCTGTGATCAAAGGCAATTAATTCTGATGGGCAAACAAAAGTAAAATCTAAAGGATAAAAGAAGATAACTTTAATTTTTCCTTCTGTTGCTTTCTTGAAGTTGTAGTTATCAATGATCTCGCCACTGCCTAAAACTGCCGCACCTTTTAAGTTTGGTGCTTTTCTACCGACCAATACGCCCATATTTATTCTCGTTGTTTAAGTTAAAAAGGGTATTTTACAAGATGTGCAATGACTATTCCATTAGTTATTTTCAATCGTATTAATCTAAATTGTCGAACATTGAATCCATTGTTGTGAGTTATAACCATTACTGAGCAAAAAATCCAACCATTTATTTAGAAATATATTGAGTACATTTCGAGTTTCTTTGTGAATTTTAGGGCAAATTTTTGGACCCATTAAACGAATAAACTGTTGTACATCTGTGCAGTAAACAATTTCGGCAACTTTAGCATCGTTGTACAATTTAATACTAATTGTCTCACTTTGTCCAAATTGAAAGAAATAACTGAATTCCAATTCCAGAGTATATTTATATTGGTTGACTACTTTAATATTAAGTTGAGGCTTATCAAACAGTTTGCTTTTATATTGCTTGTTTTCTATCAGTTTTCCTGGCAGCAAAAGGTTCAACAACTGATAATTGTCTTCGTGTTGAATCGATACACATTGCTGATTAATATATTCAGGTTTTATTGCTTTCGGTCGTATTTTTGAATCTAACATTTTTTTAGTGTAGCCGATTATTGAGGTTCAATGCAACCAAAATTTTTCCTGATATTTCTTCAATTGAGGTATCGGTGGTACTTAGAAACTGAATGCCATTTCTTAAAAACATGGATTCTGCATCACTGACCTCGCGTTGGCATTGACGTTGATTAGAATATTGCGTCCCTGCTCTTCTTTCTGCTCTTATTTGCGACAATCTAAAAGGGTCGATCGTTAAACCATAGACTTTTTCTTTGTGTTTCAATATATTGCCAGGAATTTTCAACCTATCCAAATCTTCTTCTGTTAATGGATAATTGGCCGCTTTTACACCATATTGAAGGGCCAAATATAAGCATGTGGGGGTTTTACCTGAACGGCTAACACCCAATAGTATTAAATCAGCGTCATCGTAATCCACGCTAACACCATCATCATTTAACAGGGCATAGTTAGTGGCATCTATTCTTGCCGTATAAGCCTTAGAATCGACAACACCATGTGCTCTACCAACAACTGGCGAGCGTTTTATCTCTAAATTGTCTTCAATCTCACGCAAAAGACGATTAAAAGGATCCAGCTTTAAACCACCTCCCGAATGAATGATTATTCGTAATTCAATATCAACTACTGTATTAATTACAAGCGTTTGATAATCGCCTTTAGCTGACCCAATCTGTTGAGCAGCATCTTGTGCTTTTTCTATTGAATCAATAAAAGGAATTCGGATTTGTTTAAACTTAATGTCTCTAAACTGAGAAATTAATGAGTGCCCAACCGTTTCAGCAGTTATAGCCGTTCCATCAGAAACATAAAATATCGTACATTTTTTCATGATTTAATAATTTAATAACATTTTAATGGTCTACGAATGATAGAATACTACGCTTTGTTAAAACGGTACTACCATACATGTCCGAATACATCCTGCAACTCAATCAATTGGGAATGAATGATTTAGCCAAAGTTGGTGGCAAGAATGCTTCATTGGGCGAAATGATAACACATTTATCTGACTTAGGTGTAAGTGTTCCAGGTGGATTTGCCACAACCTCACAAGCCTTTATAGATTTTTTAAAACAAACAGGCTTAGATGAAAAAATTAATACCAAACTAAACGAATTGGATGTTGATGATGTAAAAGCCCTTGCCAAAGCTGGTAAAAAAATCAGAGGATGGGTCATGGACACACCCTTCCAAGCCGAACTTGAAGAAGCAATACGCCAAGCCTTTGCGCAAATGGAAGAAGAAATTGGAGCCAATGCTTCAGTGGCAGTGCGTTCATCTGCAACAGCAGAAGATTTGCCTGATGCTTCTTTTGCTGGACAACAAGAAACTTTTTTAAATGTTACTGGTGTCGACAATGTATTGGCCAAAGTACACGAAGTATATGCATCTTTGTACAACGATCGAGCCATTTCTTACCGTGTCCACCAAGGTTTCGATCACCATGATGTACATTTGTCAGCTGGCATACAGCTAATGATTCGTAGTGATTTAGCATCCAGTGGCGTGATGTTTTCTATTGATACAGAATCTGGATTTGAAGATGTGGTATTTATTACTTCGTCTTATGGCTTGGGGGAAATGGTGGTTCAAGGAGCGGTTAATCCCGATGAATTTTATGTTTACAAACCCAATATTGAGAAAAAACTGCCCGCTATTTTAAGACGTAACTTGGGTTCTAAACACATTGAGATGGTTTATTGTGATTCCAAAGACGTGGTTACACAAAATGTTGAAGATGATCGTTCACAGGTTTTTTCAATAACCGATGAAGAAGTCACTGAATTGGCAAAGCAAGCGATCATTATTGAAAAACACTACCAACGCCCAATGGACATTGAATGGGCAAAAGATGGGGTTACTGGTAAGCTCTATATCGTACAAGCCAGACCAGAGACAGTTAAAAGCCAAGATAAAAACACCCAAACCATTGAACGATACCAAATCAGCAAGTCCGGCAATGTAATTTGTGAAGGGCGCAGTATTGGCCAGAAAATTGGTTCAGGGGTTGCAAAAGTCATTGATAGTATCGCACAGATGGATGAAGTACAAGCCGGTGATGTATTGGTTACTGACATGACTGACCCAGATTGGGAGCCTATCATGAAACGCGCTTCTGCAATTGTTACCAATCGTGGAGGCAGAACCTGCCATGCTGCAATTATTGCCAGAGAATTAGGAATACCTGCCATTGTGGGTTGTGGAGATGCTACTACTAAGATCGCCAATGGTATTGATGTAACGGTATCTTGCAGCGAAGGCGACACAGGCTTTGTTTACGAAGAAATCATTGATTTTGAAATCATCAAAACCAATCTGGACAATATGCCTGAAGCACCTTTAAAAATCATGATGAATGTCGGCAATCCTGACCGTGCTTTTGATTTTGCCCGATTGCCACACAAAGGAATAGGACTCGCGAGATTGGAATTTATTATCAATAGAATGATTGGTATTCATCCCAAAGTTTTACTGAACTACGATGAACAACCCGAGGACATTAAAAAAATAGTTAATCCGATGATTAAAGCCTATGGCGATCCAATCAATTATTACATAAAACGCTTGGCTGAAGGCATGGCTACTTTAGGTGCTGCATTTGCACCAGAAACAGTGATTGTCCGATTGTCGGATTTTAAATCCAATGAATATGCCAATTTGATTGGTGGAAAACAATACGAACCCTTTGAAGAAAACCCCATGATTGGCTTTCGTGGTGCATCCCGTTATATTGACCCTTCATTTCAAGAGTGTTTTGAACTTGAATGTAAGGCATTGAAATATATCCGAGATGAAATGGGTCTTACCAATATCTGGGCAATGGTACCATTTGTTCGCACACTAGAAGAAGGCAAGAAAGTTATCGAAATTATGAAGAAGTTTGGGCTTACTCAGGGTGAGAATGGTTTAAAAATCATCATGATGTGCGAATTGCCATCGAATGCTTTAATGGCCGATGAATTTTTAGATATCTTTGATGGCTTTTCAATTGGATCTAATGACTTAACTCAATTAACTTTGGGCTTAGATAGAGATTCAGGGTTGGTAGCCAATTTGTTCGACGAAAGAAATCCAGCGGTAAAAAAATTGTTGGCCATGGCCATATACAATTGTAAAAAACGCGGTAAATATATTGGTATATGTGGCCAAGGACCATCAGACCACCCTGATTTAGCCCAATGGCTAATGGTTCAAGGCATAGACAGTGTGTCATTAAACCCCGATACCGTAGTTGAGACCTGGCTAGCCTTAGCCAAAACAAAAAATAAACAAGCATAAATAACAAAACAATGAGGAAACTAATGAGAAAGAACTTGATTAAAAAAACCTTACTTTCAACACTAATTGGAATAAGTTTGTCTTCACATGCTGCTATTTCTGAGAAATACAACATTCCTGCCAACGAGCCAAGTATCCTACAAGCTAGCCAAACCTCAGGGAATCAGCTGGCCCTAGCAGTGGGAATTTTTGATCCGTTGGAGGAAAAATTAGATTTTAGTAAATCAAAAACACCAATTATTGAGTCCTCAAAATATTCTATTATTCAGTTTTATGATGGGAAGGCCGATTCAGAGTGGTTAAGAAGAAAAGGCATTAAAGTAGTTTCATACTTACCCAACAATGCATATATCGTTATTAATTCCCCTAACATGCCAACTCTACTTAAAAGCAACAATGATATTCGTTGGCAAGGTAGCTATCTATCCAATTATAAAATAGCTCCAGAGTTATGGAATAACAAACAAAAAAGTTTGAAAAAGCCAGATCTAATGGTCGCTCTTTTCAATGACTATCCCAGAGAAAATATTGATTCATTGGTCAGAAAGTATTTACCAAATGTTAAAATAAAGGACACACATTTAGGTAAAAATAATTTATTTATTATTTCTTTAGAAAATGAAGAAACCAACGATGTACTTAGAAAACTGTCTCAAATTGATGCTGTTCAATTTGTCGAAAGAGTTAAGCCTATGTATATAGGAAATACTGAAGCTGTTGCTGCTGTTCAAGGAAGTGCCACTTCAGTTGGGACACCTACTGATGATAGTTACACTCCGGCAAGAACCCCCATTTGGGATAAAAACTTAACTGGATCAGGGCAAATTATTGGTGTTACTGATTCAGGACTAGATTCTAACGAAGATTGGTTCGTTCACTATGACAATGGTCAAACGGTCACTCATGTTGTTACCGAGGCAGAAGATACTGTAGTTATTCCTGGCGTTGGCCTTTCTCCTGATAAATTTAAAGTAGGCACAACATATCCAGACAGAAAGGTTTTTGGATATTTTATCATGCCTGGAGCTGAAGGATATGACGAAAGTGGGCATGGCACACATGTGATGGGATCCGTTGCTGGAGATAGGCTTGAAGCCATTGATTCAGGCCCTTCTGGTATGACTTCATCTCCCACCAATCCTGGTTACGACAATGATGACGGTATGGCTCCTAATGCACAGTTATTGGTTCAAGACATTGGCGGAATGCACGAAAATGAAGATGGAGAACTAGAACCTTCACTCACAGGTCGAGGATCTTCACCTATGTGGCTACAGGCTTATAAAGCTGGTGTTAGAATACACTCGAATTCTTACGGTTCAGATGGCGATGGTGCTTACTCATTTTCAGATTTACTGGTTGATGACACCTTACACGAACTTGAAGACATGTTAATAGTATTTGCAGCTGGCAATGACGGTTCATTGGGCAGCAATTCCATTGGCTCTCCAGGCAATGGGAAAAACGTATTGACCGTTGGCGCTCTAACACATGGCAATGGTTCATCTGTTGTCCTTTTCTCAAGCAGGGGACCAACCGATGATGGAAGGTTGAAACCCGATATTATGGCAACAGGTGCCAGTATAGAGTCTGCAGCCGATGATGGAGAAAATAGCACAACTATTTCCATGCCTGAAAGAAGTACAAAATCTGGAACCTCTATGGCTACTCCCATTACAGCTGGAGCATCAGCTCTGATGCGACAATATTATACAGATGGCTTTTACCCAACAGGCATTGCCAACCCTTCAGATGCACATATACCTACTGGTCCATTGATGAAAGCCACTTTAATTAATGGAGCAGGTATTACCAGTGGAGGTATCCAAGGAGATCACCACTTTGATTTTGATTACGGATGGGGACATGTATTTTTATCCAATTCAATTTTATTCGATGATTCTGATAAACAATTGCGTGTTTGGGAAGTAACCAATCCCAATGGTTTAAAAACAGGAGAAGACATAGAATTCAAGTTAGAAGTTAAATCTGGCCAAAACTTGGCAGTAACGTTAGTTTGGTATGATTTACCAGGGCCTTTTGGCAGTAGTAAAACATTAATTAATGATTTGGATTTAACTGTTACAGTTAATGGCAATACTTATAAGGGCAATGTTTTTAGTAGCACTGCCTCTTCAGGTACTGGCGGTACAAGAGACAGCATTAATACCGTTGAACAAGTAAGACTTCCAACCCCCGAAGAAGGCCTTTACACTATAAGAGTTAATGCCAGCAATATTCCAGGTGATGGTTCATTAAACTCTATTCGACAAGGTTTTGCCCTAGTTGCAACAGGTAATTTTGATAATATTGGTTCTTCACCTGCTGCCATGACTGATGTCACAAATTTGACAGCAAGTATGCAAAATGAAAATGGCGTTGCTTTAAGTTGGCAAGGAGGCAACAATGCAGATTACTTCGAAGTGTATAGAACCATTGGCAGTTGTGCGACAGCAGACTTTAAACAATTAAGATTCATTGGCAACTCTGAAGATGGTTCCTTTACTGACTTTAGAACCCTTAATGGAACAACCTATGCCTATAAAATTAGAGCAGGCCAATACAAAGAACTGGGAGATTTATCAAACACCTGTGCCGAAATAACTTCAGCACAAGCTTGTGATTTCCTTCCTTCTTTTGATCAAAGCTCTATAAAAATTGTAGATAACGTTGGCGACCTTTGTCACAACAAACTACAGTGGGACAGTGCTTCAAGTAATTGCCCTGCTAGTCCAAACATCAAATACAATATTTACAGATCAGAGGATAACGGATTTACACCAGGACCTGACAATCTATTAACAACAGTAACAGGAACGAGTTTTGATGACATTAGAGCGCCTGATGAAGCTGCATATTATATTGTTAGAGCTGAAGACAATAGTCCAAATGGTGGCACAGAAACTACAGGAACATCAAGACTTCGAAGCCAAGCTGTTGGTGTTGGATTTACATCAGGGTCATTACTTGAAGATGTGGACAATGTTGCTATTATGAATTTAGAGTTTCCATGGCAAGTGGCCTCAAATAAAGCTGCCGATGGCACTTTAAGCTACAAGACAGGGGAAAGTACGAGAAACTATCCACCGAATCAATGTAAGAGTATTGTAACCAATACGATTTCTCTAGCAAGCGATGATCCAAATCCAAAGATAGAGTACAAAGCTTTGTATAATTTAGAAGAGAATTGGGATGGTGTAGTAGTTGAAATTTCTGTTGATGATGGCGTAACTTGGCAAGATTTCCCACCAGATTCTGGTTATCCTGGAGATTTTTCAGAGACAACAGCAGATCCTGTTAATGCGTGTAGATACCCAAGTACCCAAGGCGCATTTAGTGGTTCAAACAATGATACTTTTGAATCGTTCACACATGATTTAAGCGCATATGTAGGCTCTGACGTTAAAATCCGTTGGACACTGTCTTCAGACCCTGCTTCAGAATTTGAAGGATTCTACCTAGACAGCATCCAATACCCTAATATTGAAAGCCCCAACGCTTGTACTGTAAATACTGCACCGGACAAACCACAAGCTGGATTGTATTACGACCGAGGTCGCAATGGCCACGGATTTGTTGTTGAGCCTATTGCCAACACGGATTTGTATTTTACTGTTTTTTATACGTACAAAGATGATGGCACACCTGAATGGTATACTTCATTGTCAACTTTAGAAAACAATGTGTTGAATATGAATTTGGATAGCGATACATTGCTTCGAGTTACTCATGATTTCTCAGTTGACCCAACTGGTGCTGGAAACCCCAATACTATAGATACGTCAATTGGTACCAATGTACTGAAGATAGATTTCAACAGCGAAAGTGTGGCGAGTTCTAGTGCTTGTAATGATGGTGTAGCCAATAGAAAAGCTGACTCAGTGGCTCTTGCAACCTGGCAACTGGGCAATCAGCAAGGGGACTGGTGTATTGAACCACTTATTGCTCAAGACAAATATCCCAACCCTGATTTCGGCGGAACATGGTGGACAGGTATTGATGATGATGGCTGGGGATTGTCCTTGTCTTTTTCAGGTGATTTAATTGTTGTCACTATTTACTATTTTGATGCCAATGGACAACCCAGATGGGCACAAGGTCTAAAGAGTGGTTTCCAAGTAGGTCAACAAATCAGTGTTGATATGGCACAGTTTGATGGTTATGCCAGAGATGCTGCACCAACTGAGCTAACCAGTTCTGCAGCAGGCAATATTGTTTTAACCTTGAATAACAACATGAATAACAATACTCCAGATAATACTAATGGCACTATGTCTGTCAATATTAATTACCAAGGCAATGAAGGAGGATCATGGATGAGAACCAATGTTCCTGTGTCAATATTCACAGAACCTCATGATTAACTTTGTAGATTAACAAAACCCAATTAAGCCTCTTTAATCAGAGGCTTTTTTATGAATTTAAACTAAACCTAGCTTAGGTTATGTTATTATGCCTTTTTAATAAAATCTCCAACAAACGTGGCCAAAGACTATTTATTCCATCACCGAAACTCACCCATTCTAATATCAGTTCCACATGATGGCAGCTTTATACCTGAACAGATACAGTGCAACATGCATGGATTTGCGCACAACACACCTGATAGAGATTTCTTTGTGGCGCAGTTATTTAGTTTCGCTAAAGACTTTGATATCAGCTTGTTAAAAACCAACATCTCTCGGTATGTAATAGATATGAACCGTCCTGCGGATGATTCTTGCTTGTATCCTGGAAAGTCAACAACAGGTTTGTGTCCAACCAGTAGCTTTGATAATAAAAAATTATATATAGAAGAACCGACCGCCGAAGATATTCAACAACGCATTGTAAAATACTGGCAACCCTATCATCAAATTATCAAAGATAAGATTGCTGTGATTAAAGAACAACACGGGTTTGCTATTTTAATAGATGCACACAGCATTAAATCTAAAGTTGAGAGGTTCTTTGATGGCCAATTACCCGATATTAATATTGGCACAAATAGCGAACAAAGTTGTTCATCAGAAATTGAAAATAAAATCAGAGCTGTTTTAGAATCCCAAAACAAATTCTCCTTTGTTTTTAATCAAAGATTTAAAGGAGGTTATATCACAAGAAATTATGGAGATCCTGGAAATAATATCCATGCTATACAAATAGAGTTATCACAAATAAATTATTTAGATGAAAACAATAATCGATATCTGTCTGAAAAAGCTGAAATACTAAAAACAGTCTTAATTAGATTGGTCAATAGTTTATGTTAAAGTTTAGCAATTTGTCATTGATGCGCGGGAAAAAAGAACTTTTTACCGATGTCAATGTGACCATAAATCCAAAAACAAAGGTCGGCCTTACAGGAGCAAATGGCACTGGGAAAACTAGCTTAATTAAATTAATACTGGGGGATCTCCAAGCCGACACGGGTGAATTACACGTACCCAAGAAATTAATCCTAGCCCATGTTGCACAAGAAATAGCCAACTCGAATGAAACAGCGATAGATTATGTGATCAATGGAGACAAAGAATTCAGGCAGTTAGAAAACACTTTAAGTATTGCTGAAAAAAACAATGATTCCAACAAGTTGGCAGGTATTTATGATCAATTACAACATATTGACGGATACACAATTAAAGCCAGAGCATCTAAACTGCTGAATGGACTTGGCTTTACAGTTCAACAAGAGGACCACACTGTTAATTCTTTTTCTGGCGGTTGGAGAATGCGTTTAAATCTTGCACAAGCATTGATGTGTCGCTCCGATATCTTGCTGTTAGATGAGCCAACCAATCACCTTGATTTAGAAGCCATTATTTGGCTAGAATCTTGGTTAAAGAAATATCTAGGCATTGTATTATTAATTTCGCATGACAGAGATTTTCTTAACTCGGTATGCAATCAAATAATCAACATTGAAAACAATCAATTAACACAGTACACAGGCAACTACGATTCGTTTGAACAAGTACGAGCAGAAAAACTTAACCAACAACAATCGCAATACCAAAGTCAACAGCGCCAAATTAAGCACATGCAAAAATACATTGATAGATTTCGCTATCAAGCCACCAAAGCAAAGCAAGCTCAAAGTCGAATTAAGGCTTTAGATCGCATGGAAGTTATCAGTGCTGCACAGTTGGACTCGCCTTTTAATTTTAGTTTCGCTATTGAAGGGTTTATTCCACAGCAATTGATCAAAATTGACAAAGCAGATACAGGCTATGGCGATACGACCATTCTTAAAGATATCGGTCTTATGATTGAAAAAGGCGATAAAATTGGTTTATTGGGATTCAACGGCGCAGGCAAATCTACTTTAATAAAATTATTAGCCAATGAATTGGCTGTATTCTCAGGTACAATTGAGCATGCTAAGGAAATAAAAATTGGTTATTTCGCACAACACCAGATTGAACAGTTGCACATGGATCAAAGTCCCATCGATCACTTAAAAACACTAGACCCAATTATTAGCGAGCAAAAAGCCAGAAACTTTCTTGGAGGATTCGATTTTCATAATGATATGGCAAAAGAAAGCATTGAGCATTTTTCAGGTGGTGAAAAAGCCAGATTGGTCTTGGCATTAACCGTCTATCAAAAACCCAATTTATTGCTGCTTGATGAACCCACCAATCATTTGGATATTAAAATGCGCCATGCCATTAGTGTTGCACTCCAAAGTTTTGATGGTGCTATGATATTGGTTTCACATGACAGGCATTTACTGTCTACTGTCACTGATAAACTCATTCTTGTTGCTGATAGTAAAGTCACTAAATTTGATGGTGATTTACAAGATTACTATCATTGGGCAAATGAAACCAGAAAAAAAAGACTGGACTCAGTAAGTCCTGACTCCACAAAACAAAGCAATCAAAAGAAGCAACAACGCCAAAATTCAGCACTTATCCGCCAAAATCAAAAACCGTTAAGGCAAAAATTGAGAATCATAGAAAAGGAACTGAGTAAATTACAAAACATAGAACATAAAATCGATCTGATTTTACTTGATGAATCCATCTACACTTCAGAGAACACTGAAAAACTTAAAGAGCATACCATCAAACAAACCCAAACAAAAAGAAAAATCATTGGGCTTGAAAATGATTGGTTGAATATTTCTGAACAATTAGAAATCTAGTAAAAAACTATAGACTAGACTTCTAATTGTTAGAATATTTCACTTATGTAGTTGGATTAAGGTACATATAAATAAGGGCTGCCAATACAACCAGTATTAAAACCAATAATACTGGAACTACTGGAAATTTCTTGTTTATTTGCTGGGCTGAATTATTTATTTTAGTAGATTTTGGAGCCGATTTTGCTGCTTTAAAAACCAAATTAACCGAACCCAAACCTATTTTATCTCCATCTGATAAGTATGTTGTTAATTTCTTTTGACCGTTAATCATAATGCCATTAGTTGAAACCAAATTCACCATTTTCCATCTTCCATTTTGATGAATAATTTGTGCGTGACGATTAGAAACACTTCCATGTTCCAATACAATATCACAAGTTGAATCTCTACCAATTTCCCAACCTGAAGCCTGTGCATAATCACCGATATTTAACTCGATTATCTCTTCTTCACCATCAATAAAACAATGTAATCTAGCTATTTCAGAGTCATTCTTAATCACGGCATTGGCTCCTGCTCTAAGAGCTTCCAACTGCCCTACATCCATCATTCTTGTTCCATCAACAGCGCCTGTTTCCTCTACCCAGCTCTTAGGAATATTCTCTTCTTCACTTACAGAAGGCTTGAGACTTTGTTTCTGTTGTTCTTGTTCCGAGCTCTTTTCTTCTTCTATTATTTCTGGTACAGGAGGCTTTTCTTTTTTTGAAGCTGCTGTTAATTTTGCCAAATAATCTTCAGACATATCAACCACTGCTGTGTAATCACTTGTATCTTCCTCTTCTGATTCTTCATCGCAAACATTTTCATTGTCATCCTGAGCCATTGATATTTCAACCGTAAAAACATGCTTTTCAAAACTAATAGTATCACCGTTTGTAAGATTTAACTCTTCGCTGACTTTGTTTCCATTCTTAAAAGTTCCATTACTTGAGCCAAGGTCTTTCAACAATAGTCTACCGTCTTTAATATTGAGTTCTGCATGGTTTCTGGATATTTTTTTATCATCAATGAAAATATCACAATCCTTACCCCTTCCTACAATTTCACCACCTTCTATTAAATACTTTTTGCCTTTCTCTGAAATAATGGAATACACCAAATCTAGTGTCACTCCGCCTAATATTGTTTTGTCATCATCTTGACTATGCATTTTAATCTCTTATAAGTTGTTAAATTATACAAATGTATGTATTTAAGGAACATACAACCTTTAATTATACATGGGTTACTTTAAATAAATACTGCTACCAAGCCACAATGCTATTAAATTTATAAATTTAGTGTTGTAATTATTAATATTAATATGATTACGCATACCAATAATATCATTTCTAATATATTTATTTTTTCTATTTTGGGTTTATCATCTAAATCCATTTCTCTAGGAGCAATGCTTTTTACTCTCAAATCTTCAGGTAAAATTTCTTCTTTTTGTTCTTTCTCATCTACTGGAATACCAATAACAACATCCCCTGTTTCTATATCAAACTCTCTGACAATCAATGGTTGAATTATTTTTTTCGCGTGTTTCGAATCTTCATCACTTTTGATTGTCAACAATGTAATGTTATCTTTCCCTTCAGAATTAGCAGCATAATTGACCAACTTTGTTGTTAAACTTTTTATATTAACCATCTGGCCTAACTGCTTAATCACCTGGTCCTCTTGTGCAATTTCATAGAGCCCATCTGTGGAAAGCATTATTATTTGATCTTTCTCCAAAGTACCACTATTAGTAGCAACCCTTAATTTTTTCCTGTCGATCCCTAATGCTTGGGAGATTACATTTCTATCTGGATGAGTTTTCATTTGTTCAAAGGTGATATGGCCCGTTTCTAAAAGCAATTCTATGTAAGAGTGGTCTCTTGTAATCAACTTTAGTCCACCGTCCCACAAGTAGGCCCGAGAGTCCCCTACCCAAGCTAGTTCATATGCATTCGCATCAAACAGAGCTGCAACTACGGTAGATGCCATGCCTCTGAGCTCTTCATTTTGATTGGTTTCTTCAATAATTTTATTGTGTGCGGCTAACACAGCATCTTTTAATGATTTGCCTTCTTTAATATTGTTGTAAATTATTTGACAGGCCAATTTACTGGCAACTTCTCCCTTCGCAAGACCTCCTACTCCATCAGCAACAATATATAAACCCAATTCTTCGTCAATAAAAAAACTGTCTTCATTAACTTTTCTCTGTCCAATATTGGTTTTTGCAGAATACTGAATCATAGTATTAATACCTGTGGGAAAGTTATCATTTATTTAAAACCTTTAAAAACAAGTTACAAACTACTTTAAACTGATCAGGGTAATATTTATCTTCATAGTCCAATGTTTCGTAAAGCTTATCTATCTGTTTAACATATCTTTGTTCATCTTTTAAATCAATAGAAAGTGTATCTACGGCATAAATAATTTGTTCTGCACTGGTATAATCTCGAAATTTGTTTTTTGCTCCATCTGACAACAATTGTTTTCTCATTAACTTTTTCTGTGCTGCAGAATATTTGGTTTCTATCAAAGATTTGGCAATTTTATCTAAAATAACCTTCATTGATTTTGCACTTTTAACGACCAATTCCTTATTCTTGGTACTTGATTTATGAAGCTGCTTTATGGCTTTCTTTAATTCTGATGAATTGGCATTACCAATTGCATCTAAAACCGATGTCAATATAACCATTGTTGCATCATCCAATCTTACTGTACCTGTTGCCACATTATTGCTTAAAGGCTCTATCGGCCATCTTGATGGTGACATCGCCCTGTGACAAGATTGACATTCATAAAATGCCAGTTCTGGAAATAAACCATGTTGCCTAAATTGATTAGATTGTAACAATTCCATTTGACTGCTTGCTTTGTATATTAATCCAGTTAACCACATATTGACACTGCGAATAGAACCCTTCCTTTTTTCATAGTCAGCATCAATTGCATAATGTGCTGGTTGGTTCTGAGTATAGGACTCAAGTTCAAAACTCAATCGTGGATGACCTGCTCCCATAATTCTATGCGTAGCAAATTTATCTTTGGTTCCCAAATGGCAAGACAAACACAATTTGGCTCTATCTCTGGGTTTTTCAGATGGATAAAGACCAATTTTCATGTTCGTTGCATGAGTTGCTCCCTCTTCTTTGTGATCAGATAACCATCGCTCTGATCCACCATGACAGGCTTCACAACTTACACCATCGCTAATTTGAAACCTTTTACCGCGTTTTTCTTTGGGCACATTGTCGGCATGACAATCTAAACATATCTTAGCAGTATGTGCACTGGGTAAGCCCAATTTTCGAGCCATTCTTTTTGATGCTGGTTTTAACAAAGTTTTATAGGCTCTGGCGTGGTCATCTTCTGCCAACCATGTACGGTATTCATTCATTCTAACATTGTCTTTGGTACTTTCAGCACTTTGTCCATGACAAACTCCACTTGAACAAGTCGCTACGCCCATATGCTTATCTTGACTATACTCTGGTAAAGTAGCTTCTCCTAAAACTGTATTAACCAACAGAAATATCATTAATAGTATCTTATTCATTAATCTTCCACAAACCAAGGTTTTCCATTTTCGTCTAAATACATACGACGCATTTCTTCTAAATTCAACGGTCTTGATCCACGTCTACCAAATACTGCTACTTGTCCGCCCGTCTCATCAACACCTCTGTCTCTTTCTAACCCCCTAGAAAGTGCATAGGCTGGAGATTTAGTAGGATAACTGGCAATTAACAATGGATTGGGTTCTGGACTAAATCCATAAAACTTCGGTTGTAGGGTTGGCGATGTTAGTTGTACAATTTTTAAACCACCTGAGCCATCTGCCACATAAGCAAACAATGAAGCATTGGTTGTGGCTACAGTTACATCGTGAGCATCAACAATTTTTCCATCGGCATTGTAGTTTTTGAGCAACGTCATTTTCTCAGGGTTCTTTATATCGACTATACCGATACCGTCTTTGCCATTGGCCACATAAGCAAATGTTCTGGCCAAATGTAACTTTCTTGCTGAATTCATTTTGATGGTGTTATTGGCAACCAAAATAGGCTGTTCAGGGTTGGTCACATCTATTGTTTTTAAACCATCTGCATCAGTGACAAACAAATACCTAAATTGCTGTTGTACTGCTTGTGGTTTATTCATTGTGATGGTTTTAACATGCACGGGTTTTGTTGGCTCATTTAAATTGACCACAACCAATGATCTATCAGTGACAATATAGGCGTAATATCCTCCCAGAACCATGTATTTAGCACCATTCAGTAATCCATTGGGATTCCAAGTTACTGCACGTGATATATTATTGTTCAGAGGATTTCCATCTGAGAATGTATTGGTATCAAACAATATCAACCCTTCGCTAGAATCTGTCACAACCGCATAATTATAAATAGGATGGAATGGTTGTTCTTGGTTTTTGATACGCATCAAATCGCCTTTATTTCTATCTGGGTGAATCGGCTGATTGGTTGGCAATACCAAACAAGTTGCATTGGTCGTTTTAATATGCGCATCATGACCTAAGGGACTAACAGGAGCAGTGATAATACGCTGTGAAAATCCCTTGTTTGCAATAGAAGCAACATCATAAACCTGAACACCTTTCTTACCTTCTGCTACATACAAATATTCGCCACGCAATTGTAAACAATTTACGGGTCCAGTATTATGGGCATAACCTTCTTCTAGAACCTGTCCTTTCTCTTGATGATTATTAAAGAAATCAGGGTAAGCATATCTTTGCAAATAACTACCAATTACAGCTTGCGGCTCTTCCCACTCAGTGACTTCTACACCCGTTATATGACCTTCGCCACCTACCCAAGCATAGTGCCCAATAAAATCGACAAACTTTGTACCATACATCAATAATTGAGCCATGATGGCATTGTTGTCATTGGATTCTGATAAATGACAATCATTACAAGTTTTTGTCTCAGTCTTCCTGGTGGTATGAGGAAAATGTGGATTAAAAGCTTGTGAACTAAATCCACTAGCCGCAACAGGCGGTTGTTGCATGTATATTTTTTCTCGGTTGGCATTGGTAGATGATAAGACCAAAGCTGAAGTTGAACGAACGGGCGCAAATTTACCGCCTTTTGCAGTCTCACGTTTTCCAATCAAAAACATTTGATCTCGTGCCACTTGCGGGTTGTAGGTAGCAAAGTTACGAGATGCACCCCCTTCATAGTGATGTCTTTCAGTTTTGGCATTGGCCTCAATAGGCAAATGACAACCTCCGCAACTGGTCGTCCAAGAGGTATGACAAGCATAACATTCCATATTGTCATAAGAATGCGCCCAATCTTCTTTGGCTACTTCGTCCCCCCATTCTTTGGTATCTGTTTTACGGCTCATGGTTTTGGCCTTGGCCGCTTTGGCATTGTAGTGTTGGCTTTTGGGGTCAACAGCATCTTTTATTAAGCTCACTTTCCATTCCAATTCTGGATCCATAACAGATCGCTGAATCAAATCATCTCCAATCCATTCAAAACGTTTCTTTCCATCTGGGTTACGTATTGCAGACAAATCCATACCACCATCCAAGGCAGCGGGGCCTGAGGTATATAAATTGGGATAAGCATCCGGTGTTCCATGACAATCTACACATGATATTTCAACCGCCGCTGCTACTTCTCCATACAAATGCCCATTGCCATGTGAATCTTGGCCGTAGTGACAATCTACACAATGCATACCCGCATCTACATGTATTGAAGACAGATGTACTGCTTTTTTAAATTTCTTAGGATCTTTGTCTGAAACTTCTGCACCATCTTTGTCCAATAAATTACCATCTCTATCGCGTTTAAACACTGCTCTAAAATTCCATCCATGACCATGATAATCAGCAAATTGTGTGTCATTAAGTTGATCGTTCAATTCTGATACGCCTAGTACGAAGTCCATGTCTTTCCACTTGCCTCTGGGCGATGCTCCTTCAGGGTTTCTATCCAATGTATGTCTTTTTTCTTCTTCAGTTGGATAAAACTGTTTCTCTGGCCACATGAAAGGTGCATCAGATTCATAATCCCACATGGTATAACCCAAATAGGTATTCATGAACATATTGGGTTGATGCATGTGACAACTCATGCATTGACTGGTGGGAATAGCACGTGTAAATTTATGCTGCAAAGGATGTCCTGTTTCATCTTTGCTGATGGTATCATCTTTGGTTTGGGTTTTACCGGTATGGCCAAATTTAGCATATTTTCCGGAATGACGAGGATCTCTGTCATTGGCATAAACCACATGACAACTGGCACAACCGGATGAACGGTAATCACCTGGCTGATCATTGGTTCCCATAAACCATGTATGCGGGTCATTTAATCGGGTTTTTGTGATATTCAATACTGGAATTGATACCCGGCCACCTGTTCCTGGGCCGCGATTAGATTGTTTTAAATCGGGTTTTCCTGGTTTTTCTATGCGCTGTAATTGTCCCAATGAATTGGGCAAGCCTATTTCTGGAAACAAATTACTGATATTGCGACCACCACCTTCAAATACACGAAAAACATCACCTGGCTTAATGGTTTCCCAAGCTGGCAAGGGATAAATAGCTGGCATAATACTTCTATCTAGCATCTCTTGAGTGGGTTCAATTGGAGCAAGCAATTTAACGCCTTCTCCTTCTTTATTGTAAGCTTCGCCTAGTAAATATTGCTTGTAGGGCAATATGCCATTGTTATATGAAGCACCGCCCCATAGCATAGCAGTAGTGGCCATAATTGAACTTTCAGCAGCTTGAATCGTTTTTAAATGACAAGCACCACAAGCCTCTCTGGCAATTCGATAATCTGATGGATTGACGAAACGAATAAATTCAGGACTCTCTTTGTTTAACAAGGTATAAGTTCGCTCAGGGTTGGCACTGGATGGAAAGTGCCATTTATCTGGAAACAAAGGCAATACATGTGCTTTTTCTAAGGTATGTTGGTAATCCTCTTCACCTTTGCGCGCTCCTTTGGCCACATGAACTTCTGCATTACCACCATGACAATCGGTACAACCCAATTTAATCGCAGGTGTTTCATGCATAGTTAATTCATCGGTATTTGTGTGACAGCTGATACACCCTTCACTTTTGGCATTCATTTGTGCTTTTGTTTGGGTTCTTGGAGCTGCTGGAAAAACTTCATATTCCCTTTCAACTTTGTGCCCTTCATCAGATGCAAAAGTAACATTAAAGGCAAGTAGTATTCCAACTGCTATGATTATATTTCTTGTGTTCATTTCCTTCCCCTTAATACGTTAGAATAACATTGAATAACAGCGAATCAACATCGCCTTTTCCAAACAACTGTTCAAAACCATCTCCTGCAAATAATCTGGCATATGAGAGTCTCACCACAACATTTTGTGAGTTCAAGGGTCTCCATATCAAAGCTGCTGACAAATCTAAACCTATTTCTTTATCAATATTGGCTTGCTGCCGGGCTATTTCTAATACTTCTGTCGTATCAAATTGTAAATAATTGGCATTCATAGAAAAACTTAATTCTGGAAGCAATTCCATATCCATTCCAATGCCCAATAAACCAATACCTGGATTGGTAAAATTCGACTGTCCATGTTCTTTAGATGAACGTAACGAGTTCAAAATACCATTTCTGGCAGACAATGCTACTTTACCGCCGGCAATCAAGGGGTTGGCTTGACGAATCCAATAACTCGTATCGGCACCAGCAAACTGGGGGTTTTCAAAAATAGCATCAAAACCTTCTGATTTGTTATCAAAAGGATCATCGTCACCACTGCCATATAAAAAAGAAGCGCTTAAACGTATCCAATCAAAATCCATTGATGCTTCTGCAGCTAAAAAATAAGCCCGGATGTCAGATTCAACATCATTGTATGTTCCATGAGATTCATCACCAAAAGCATAATAGGCAGATGTAGTTAAATTTAATCGACCAAAGTGACCATCTCCATTATAGCCCACATAGGTCACATCATAAGTTCTGGGTCTTTCTGTGCCAATTGATGCAGGTCGTGCTATAAAACCATTATTATCATAATATAAATTGTCTTCACGGTTGCGGTTATAAATCAACGTAAATTGTGAGAAGAAACCCAATTTAGGCTTATCCTGCAAATACAAATTGGCAATAAACAGATCATCATTTCTTAAAGCTTTGCCCAAGTCATTGAGGCCACTATTGGTGTCTTTCTCAAAACGTCGGAACAAGGCTAAATTGTATTGATACTTGTTGTTGTCTCTGGTTCCGAATAATCTCACACCAAATGGAGCATCTTGGAATAAAAACCCTCTAAAATCACTAGAAAATGGCTGAATACCAAATCTAATACTATCAAAATCATAGTTTGATGAAACATCTCTTAAATGTTTATCAATAAACAAAGCTTGAATACCCACATGATTATCCGTTCTTGTTTGTCCTTCGGTCGGATCAACATTCAAACCCAATATTTCTTCAATTCTAGTATAATTATAATTAAACACAGGTATAAAACGGTATTCATACTCAGGTGGTTTAAAAGTAGTGTCACCTTTGTAGTATACAAATTCTACTGCCAAATTTTCATTGAGAAGGCTTTGCTGGTATTGTCCAAAGACATCTAAATCACCAGGGTTATTGGTACTTTGCAAACCCACAGGAGTGGCTACTTCTCTGTCTTCATAAACCGTATCAGAAATAACACCCAAATTAAAAAACCAATCATCGCCATGTACTGGTTTATCGGCTTTTAATACATTGCGGTTATACGGGTCATACCACCTGTCTTTGTATCCCAAAGCATCAACAATTCTCCAACGATCTGGAATGGGAATCATGTCTTTAAAATCTTCTAAACCAGGCCTTGGAACGGGTGAAAATGATCGAGCCAAATAAGTTCGTTGCTTGGCCTCAGGCTCCACAATTTTAACCACTTCAACATCGCCAGTTTCGGTATTTACCTTAACTACTTGCTTTTTACAATCCCGATTGGTTCCGCCTGGTCTTCTGCGTTTTTTCTTACCAGTTTTGTGAGAAGTTTGATCAACACAATCATTTTGATTCTGTGCTGTGACGTTGCTTGGTGTAAATAGTGTACCAAAAAACAAAGCAAAGGTAACAACTGAGATATTCATTGAAACTTTAATTGAGGTTTTAATATTCATTTTATTTACCTCTACACACATTTTCTTCAGTGCTATTTAAAAATGGAGATTGTGGACATTGTACAAACCTTAACCGAATACCTTTGGGTGTTAAATTATCTGCTCTCATGTTAACAGGAGCATTATTGATTGAGCCATTCAACACAATCCCTGCATTGTGTATTCCTAAAAATGAAATCATATCATCCTGATCCACACCATCACCTGACACACCTATGCCTCCAATTAATTGGCCGCCTCTATATATCGGCACACTTCCTGGGAAAATTTGAATACCATTGGCTAATCTAGATGAATTTATTTCCGTACACACATTGCCTGTATCTAAAGCAGTCGCACCCGCGGCAAACAAAACATGTTCTATAACTTTATTCATAACCAAGTCCAACTGTAAACCTGTTGAAAATATACTCCATTTATCATCAGCAAAAGACTTGCTCAGTGGACCATTGGGATTACTCTCAATACCATCGGCATAAAATGGCCTAGAAAGATTGCCGCCTGCTCTATCTGAAAAAGCAGTACCATCGTTTAATGCATCATTACCAACAAAGTTTTTAACTGCAGTAACATAATCGGGAATCGCTACGGTTTCCTTAACCATTAAATCGGTATCAAGATAGTTAGTTGGGATTGCAATATTATTCAAAAAATCTGCGGCGTTTGAATTAGAGAAAAATGCCGCTGTTCTGGCTTTTTGTAAAGACACGTCAGAGCCAAAAACAGGTGCATCTCTGGTTCTAACAATGCCCAATGGCACACCTTGTGTATCAACCACAGATATTGTCACTCTGGCTTTTGAACCCAATGGGCGTCTAATTTGTGCTCTGGCACGATTGGCAACATCTAAAGCCGATCTTAAAATTTCTCTAACTTCATTGGCAGACAATGCCGCCACTCCATTAATCAAACCTTCATCAGTTCCAGCTATCGGCGGATATCTCTCAACATTATTTCCATCAACAAAGACAAATGCATCTAACCCTACATAATCTTGTGTATCGGCACGCACTCCAGATTCCGCATCGGCAAATATGGCGCCTCTTTTTATAAAAGCATCTGTATACCCAGCAACTGTAACGAGGTTACCCGCAGTTAAACCGTCAAATTCTGTTGCAGATTGTGGTGTTATGGTTACATCATTAAATGTCGCATCGCTAAACCTTAAAGTCTTACCATCCACAGTAATTCGATTCGCTTTCACATCATCTATTGGCTCATAACCCAATGTGGCTGCCAATGCGATAATTTCATCATTGTCAGTATCGAAGTCTAAAATAAATTTATCAATGCCATAATGATTATCTGAAATCGCTCCTACACCCCCCACTACTTCTCCATTTTTATATAATGGAAAACCACCTGAATCGGCGGACAAACCCAATGGCGATCTTTGAGGTCCTATGTTTTTCAAAGGATCATATCGTAAGGAAAAGTCTGAACAACCCAATTGACTAAATTGCACACCAAACAATGGGCCTGCTGGTTGATTATCTTCTCCAGGATTAAAGTGTTCTTGAATAATTTGTCCTGCAGTACGTGTAGTGAATGCATTGCCTGAACTGGATAAATATGCACCTGTAATGGCTTTAGAAATGGCTGCCAATGCATCACCATTGGCTCCAGTTGGCAAAACAATATTATCCAAACCTGACTCAACAGTAGCAGGTAAAGTTGAACTAATGGTTACTTGAGTATCAACACCATTCATGCGATAAACACCCAGCACATTGCCTACTCTATCAACCACCGCAAATGTTGCCAACTGACCCAATGATTGCGCTTGACTAATGCCTTGTGCTAGGACTGATTTAACATCATCAACTGTAAGATGATTGCCATGAGCTTCTGCAATATTTATAGGAGTTGGTGCTGGAGTTTCTGACAATTGAGGTCCAAATGATTCTCCTTGAATATTCCAAGTAAAATTAGAATCGATTCGTTCTGGGCTTTGCACTTGTTCTCGAACTGGACCCACTCCTTCAAAAGGTCTAATCGAGTCTCCTGCCAATAGCCCTCCATTAATCAATAGCCCTATTATAATTTTTGACGTTATTTTAGTTTTCTTTATCATCATTTTCCCCTATGTATTATCAATATTTTCCATTCCATTATTGAGCAAAATGAAACTCATGGCACCTAATACAGGACAGTTCAACACTATTGTGTTGGTCTTGTTGGTGACATTCCAAACATTTATTTCTTTGTGGCATAGCTATATCAGATGAAACATCAGATTTTTCTACATCGTGACAAGTTAAACAAACTTCTTGCTCGTTTTTCTGTTTAACGCTTAAGTGACTTACATGATCAAACTGAGCTTTTGAATACCAATCTGCATTGATTTTTATGGGCTTAACAAACCACTTACTCAAAATATCATCTGTATTATTATCAGTAACTTCATGACAAGTAATACAGCCACTTTTGGTAAATTGGAATTCTGCTTCTTTAAATGCTTCGGCTCGCCCACATTCCAAACCCGTCCCTTGACAATTTTGATTGTTCGTGTGCTTTCCAGGAATTCTTCTAATTTTCTTTCTCGCACGTTTCTGTCTTAAGTCAGGGTCTGTAAATTCACGAATATAGTGGGCTTGTAACATCACGGTAGCTGTTCGCAAATCTCCATGTTGCAACTCTAAATCTGGATTAAACACATCAAATGTTAATTTGTGGCAACTTCTACAGTCCTTATCCATTGTGATGGGTTTAAAATGCTCTTGATCATCTTTTAACTGGTGACAGTCATTACACACCAATTGATCTCCAGTCGATTCATCTTGAACTTTTTCATCATCCAAGTGAACTTCGTGAGAAAACTTCAAATTTGATTGTTCTTTCAATGGATTGTCAAGATTAAATATTGGTCTAGAATTCACCCATTCATATTGACCATTTTCAAATAACGGATTCACCATAGTCAATCTAAATGGAGGGTGGTTTTGTGAGTTAAACCCATTAACTGCCCTTACAGAACTTTCATCTTTAGAAAAATTTTCAATATTACTATGACAATCGATACACAAAGAATCATCTGTTCTCGTGAGTTGCAGAGGTTCGTTGTGTTCTTTGTGACAGTTCTCACACATAAATTCATCTAACTCGTCAACAGCAGGATGATTGTTGGACACATGCTCTCCTAAGTTTTGATGGCAACTCAAACATTGTTTGTCTTGTACTTTTTCAAAAGGTTTAACATGACAAACATTACAATTATCTCCTATTTCTGGGATTCTGTGCGCCATTGCTAACGGACCAGATGACCACGAACGGTCTGTAGGAATTGGCATTTCATCAAATTTTTGTTTTATCGATGGATTCTGAAATCCCAAATAGGGAACAATCAAAAACAAAGCGATTATAGCAATAAATGCGAGATAGGAAACAGTTCGTATACTAAAACTACTTTTTCTTTGTACGAGAATATATAGCTTTTTACTTGCTGTAGATTTTCGCTTAGATCGAATAACATTGATTGCAAAATCAAAGCCAGTTGGGGGTTTAATCACTTCTAAATCATAAACACCTAAGCGATATACCACACCTTGTTTCAATTTTCCTGATTTTGCAAATTTATTCTCAATAGACAGATTCAGTTCACCAGTACAGCTAAACTGAGCGTTTGTTTGATTCAGTGCTTTTATGGTGAGGGTTCCTTCTTCTAAGTCTTCCAAAATTACATTGTTAGAATCGTTGGAACCTATCAACAATTCTTTGACGTCAAAATCTAAATCCTGTAATTCATCCAGACTACCTAAAACTGATTTTCTTACTAAAAAAAACATAATTAATTAATCACCAATAAATAAATACAACTAAAATGTGCACGATTAATGCTGCCAACAATGCGATTGTAATGGGAATATGAAAAATCAACCACGCTTTTAAATAAGCCTTTACTTGGAGAGTTCTCCTAATAATTTTTAACAACCTTTGACGCCTTGAAAACAAAGTCAATATTTCATTTAAAGCACTAGCTTCTGCTTGTTTCTGGCTATTGGGGATAGCTGTAGACAGAATATCAATAATTATTTCTTGATTTTTATTAGTTACCAATTGTTTTGATCCTGATTGTAGACGAATTTTTGACCCGTCTTTGCCTCTTAATTGTTTGAAAAGAGTACTATCCAATTGTGTATTTTCAATGGCACTTAACACCATCAATCTAACACCAGTTCGGCAAGAGATTGCTAAATTTTTAATCTTTTCATCGATTTCCTGCAAGTCATCAAACCATTGATCTTGTGAGGTTCCATTGTTATTAGAAGATAAAATTCTGGGGTAATGCATATAGGCAAAAAGACCGAAAAAGCCTGAAAAAATAACTGCAAGCATAAGTATATAGGCCAGGGTATGAACGTTCCAGCCCACTTGAAAAGCCGCATGCAAAGTAGTTATCAACAATAATGAGGTTCCTAGGAACACATGGGCAGAAGTCCAGCCTTCAACTGTTCCCATATTTGAAGAATATGATCTTTTACGTATTCCCAAGAAAGTCAATAACAATATAAAGAAAGCAGAGGTAATGCCAAGAATATAACCTTGTAATGTACCACCATTTGCTGGTTGGTCTTCACCCTGTGAAAAATAGAGTGCTATACTTGCAACAGCCAATACAAGAAATAACTTTAAATATCTGTAATGTTTATATTTTAATAAATTTTGATGCATATTATCTTCCATCCACCAATTCTACAAAATCATTTGGACTTATTCTGATAGCCGCCCCAGTTGGACAAGCACGTACACAAGCAGGACCTCCTTTTAGATCCATGCAAGCATCACATTTGACGGCTTTTTTACCTTTGTCCTTGGCTTTCTTGTCAATTGTTACTTTTTTTGGTTCTCCTGGACCACTACCAACTCCCATGAACATCCAAGCAAATAAACTAGGCTTCTTGGGCATGTCATAACTCATCTTAATTACATCATATGGACAATTAGTTTCACAGTTTCCACAACCAATACAAGAAGTATCAATAAACACTTCCCCACTTTCAGCACGGTGAATTGCATCTGCCGGACAATCTTTCATACAGTGGGGTTGTTCGCAATGCCTACATGAAATTGGAATATGCAAACCGGCAAAAGAGGAACCCGACTCTCTATCAAGTCTAGAGATACCATTGTGAGTTTCAGCACATGCAGTTTCACAATTATCACACGCCACACATAGAGTTTCATCTATCACCAGTGCATTGGTCGCTTCTCCCAATCCTTTATCTAGAAGAAAACTCACTGTTTCAGCCGCTTCAACAACAGATCCCATAGAGTTAGAGTTCTTCATCAATTCCGCTAAATTTTTTTGTAATACTTTAATTTCATCAGGGTTTGATTTCACTAATGTAATAAATTGCTGCCGGTTTATTTTTAAGGCCTCTACCCTAACAGCTGCTTTGGCAGTATGCAGCCTAACTGGATTACCCATCAGTGCCATTTGACCAACCAAATCTCCAGATTGCAATTGTACAGTCACTACGTTTCCTTTTGATAAAGAGACTGTTCCCGAACGAATCAGGTACAATTCTGCACCTTTTTCCCCTTCCTTAAAAATCTCCTCATTGGCTTTAAACTCTAACATTTCTACAGTTCCAGCCAACTGTACTAGTTCTTTGTTTGGTAGTTTGGGACTAAATGCACCTTGTAGGGCACGGGTGATAAAAATCCTATTGATTCCTTCTGCCACCTCATCATTAGAATTCATCAACTTAATCATAATCCTTCTTGAAGTTTCAATCAAAATACAGTCACTGCTTGCTATGGCATGGGCTTTTCTTGGGCGACCAGACAATAGACTCATCTCTCCAAAAAATTGACCAGCACCAACAGTGAATTTTTTACCCGTACCTGAATCTAGATAAACCTCTCCTTCAACAATGGTATAAAAAGAGTTAGAATAATCTCCCTTCTTAAAAATATAATCACCCGCTTTAATTAGCTTTGTTAATTTGCTTACGCCGGCATTTCTAGCAATTTTTTCTTCCTTTTGTGTCTCTGTATATAATTCTTCATCCAAGGCAATAACAATATTGCTTTCAATGATAAGCTCTCTAAAAGCCAAGGCATTCATGCGCCTAAACATTGGGACTCTTTGTTGGTACAACTCCAATACTTTTTGCGCATCCATCGCATAGGGGAGCAATTTAAACTGCTGCTCCAACAAAGGATGATCTGCAGGCTTAATCTCTTTACCATGAATAAATTCGATAACATCATAACCTTGATTCATGGCTTGCTTAATCAAAGGGTAGCCACCCAATGCACCGATAATATAAAGGCCTTTGACATTGCTTTGATATTGATTATCTAAATCAGGGATTGAATCGGGTTTATCATTGGGAAATTGAACGCCACAAGATTCAACAAAACGGCGTGGAGCAATTGCACCCAATCTTGCAATAATACAATCACAAGCAATTTCTTTATCTCCATCAGGAGTATCTAAAACGATTGCTCCATTTTGGCCATTGCCATCCGGTAGTTGAACTGATTTCACATTGGTATTATAGCCACAATAAAATTCATTGGACTTACTATTGATCGCAGCCAAAACCGCATTTAAATTACCCTCTTTGGCACGGGCAAATTCATTTTTACGGTTAATGATGTGTACAGTGTTTTGCTGAGCTAGACCCAATGCGTTTTCAATTGCTGCATCACCTGCACCAATTACCACAATCGTTTTGTCCTCAAATTCCGCAGGGTCTTCCAAAGTATATCTGACGAAGTCTGATTCGTCATCTCCTGGCATACCAAGCTTTCGTGGATTTCCTTGCAAACCAATACTAAGTATCACATTTTCAGAGGTGATCTCATTGCCATTTTTGAGTTTGATTATAAAGTTTGGGTTTTCACCAGAAATAGAAACAACTTCAGTTTCATATTGGACATTGACTTCGCAGTTTTTTAAACCATCTTCCCAAGCCTGCAAAACTGTTTCTCTTTTGCCAGCAACAAATTCCATGGGACTACGCAAATCAAGAAACCCAGGTTCATCCATAACATGCTTGCCTTTTTGATACTGGAAAATTGTCTTGGCTGGGCTAGAAAAAGCCTCTAGTAATAGGTGTGAGGAACCCTCCTGACTATAATGCGCAGCTCTTGCAGCAGCACTCAACCCCGCAGGTCCGGAACCAATAATTACAACCTTATATTTGTGGCTATCCATAAGTTATATTTGCCCCCATCAAAAAATCAACCTAATCTAACCTTTATATATTAACTTATTTTCCTACTATAAATCAACCATAATTTGTCAATTCAAATTTTTAATGGAGTCACGTGAGTCACACCGCCTATCATTCTGCCAGAATTTGTAAAATAATGTTACTGACCAACATTTTAGCAAACAATAATGTGCAATTGTGCTAAAATTATCGACTATGAATAAACACAAACATATTGTTGACCCAACATTTTTAAGAGATTCAGATTACTCATATGTCGAATATGATGATAGCCAGTTGGCTTCCATTCTATGTTTCTCCATAGCTAGACATAATAAAGACTTAATATTGCATCAACAACGGATCGAATTGTTCTCAAAAACCCAAGAATTTCGATTATTATTTAGCGCTATTGTTGATTTATTTGTTTCACTTGGGGACAAAGGCATTGACTATAAGCTACGGATATTTAATAAATACAAACCTCAATTAACTCCTGTACAAACCTTAACTCTTAGCAATACTTTAAGTCGACAATTAAAAGCTTCACATGCCATTCAAGATTTAACTCAATCAATTTTAAGTCTAGGCTTACAAGGTGAGCTACTCTCATCAACTCACTTAGGCAAATGAATGATAGCACCGCTATTGCCTCAGACTATGGCGATATTATTCTTAAGAATAAGACCAGAATTTACCTTTGCAACACAAGTGTACAAAAAAACATGTTGAGCTTATGGTCAAACATTACTCTATATTGTAAATCCTAAACTAACTAATTAAATTATGAATTCAGAACAACCAAAATTCTTACTCCCAACTCCAGCTGGAGCTTATTATTTTTCTCAAGAGAAATCCAATTGTTGGCAAAGAGACGTACTAAGCAAACTTTTTTCTCAACCTGAAACACCACCACTATCAAATGAAACACTAATTGATTTATTTGACATAGATGACCCAAACAATCTAGAAGAGAAGTTAAGAGAATGTGAAGCTTTAAAACTCATTCAAGTTGTTGATCAAAAAATTAACGCACCAGACGGTGACCTTGTAGACAATATAAAAGACATCATTCCTGTTTTTTCAAAAAACAACAAAGTACTTCTATCAGACTCTCAAGGGTTTTGCATCACCAATGTCGGCTTTCCTGATGACATGGTAGAAGAAATTTCCGTACTTTCTGCTGATATTGCCATTATGCACAAAAGAAGAGCACTAGAAATCAATAAGAACCTAGGTCTAACTTCTCAGGCTTGGTCAATTGTTGATGCATCTGGAAATAGCTGTCTTGGTTTTTGGCCTATCAATATTAATGAAGAAGTTTTCGTTTTGGCTATCGAAGGCACACCTTTCTTTAATCATCCTTCCATCATCACTTTGATTTGGATGCTATATTTAAGGTATGGAAGATCTGAAGAATAATAAAATATCAGACCTACACTGTTGGCTTAATATTACCTGCGGTTTTGATCGCAGGTAATTTCCATCTTACTATGTGATCAACGTATCCATTAAATCAATCATAAATTCAGCATCTTCTTGTTCCTGGTTTACCCAATGCTCAAAACCCAAAGATGCCAATACACCGGGACCTTTTTCAAGGTTATGCATGTCATTTAATAATTTTCTAATGTCATCAACGCGATTGATTAACTGTGGACCGACCAAAAAACTGTGCGTAATCACGGATATTTCACTGGCAATAATCGGCCTTATTTGACTTTTTATAAATTTAGACATATTGTCATAGGATTCTTTTAGAAAAAATCCCACATCTGACTGTTGATTAATTAAACTTTTAGCAACCATCACATAATTACTTAACTCACTTATATTAACATTGCCTTTATTTAAATCAGCAGGCTCTAACATAATCATGCCAATGGTATTGACTTCAGGATCATCTGCCATTGAGACATTGCAGTTTTCTTTAAGGTCCTCAACGCAAGAAATATCAGAATCAGTGCCTACACAAATCACCGCTTCATCCGCTTTTCCTGATGGTGCGGCTACAGCAATAAAGCCCTTGTCTCTAATCAAAGTTGAAGCATCATAGGGATTGGCAAAAATCAAGTCGATTTTATCTTCTTGGATTTCTTTTCTTTGATCATCAAATGAGTCAAATAATTCCAAGTGAATCGCTTCACTCAGTTGGTTCTGTAACCAAGTATTGAATATATACCAACCCGCGATAAAATCTGGTGAAAAATCAGGGCTAACTGTCATTCTATAAGTCATTGTTCATTCTCCTGGGCCAACATGGTTTTATACAACTCTGTACACTCGTCGATTTTAGTTCTAGAAGGCTTTCTTCTTACCGATGCATAACCCACAACTTTTCCTTTGCGAATATTGGGGACAACAACCGCATAGACCCAGTAATATTTGCCGTCTTTTCGTAAGTTTTTTACATAACCATTCCATTTGCTTTTTGATTCTATTGTTTCCCACAGATCTTTGAATGCCGCGGCAGGCATGTCTGGATGTCTTAGTAAATGATGTGGCTTTCCAATAATCTCACTCTCACTAAAAGCTGATATATCAACAAAAGCTTGATTACAATGAGTAATCACGCCTTTTGCGTCAGTTCTAGATACAATGAGCTTGCCCTCAGGAAAAGGAACTTCTTCATCTATGACGTTCCTATTATCAGATGTTCCATCATGATAATTGAGTTGAATATCAGTCATGATAATTACTCCTAAATCAATTCGGCAGTTTTCTTGGCTGCACGTTTGACATCTAAAAATATCAAGCCTAATTTTGCATTGGCTTTTGCCATCACTGTCAGAACTGCATCATCACCTGCTTTCAACATTAAAACGTAACCATTTCCACCTTTAATCAGCACTTGATCCAAGCTTCCTCGTTCAAGTTCTTGGGCTGTTCTATCACCCAATGATAACATCGCAGCACTCATAGCTCCCACTCTGTCTTCATCAATACTGGTTGGCAATTGAGATGCCATAATGAGACCATCTGTTGAGATGATTGCCGATGCTTCAACATCCGCTGATGAACTGTTTAACTCGTTCAATATGTTGTTTAACATATCAATTCGCATAATACTCTCCTGAAGAAACTTCTGAAAAATAGAGAATTTCTATTTTTAAGGCTTCTTTATGTTGTTATAAAGAAAGAGCATTATGCACGTGAATTTTTAAGACAAACTTGATCTATATCAAGTATTTTTTGATGTAACAATCGTTAACAATTATTCCATAATTCCAGACTCTAAATCCAATAAAGATTTAAAATTTAACACCTCTTCTTTTGTAACAGGAATGAATTTCTCAACATTGACAGCATTCAGAGTTTCACTGCCTTTAACTTTTCTGTGGGCATCCAATAAAATCTCAGTAACCGCTTGTGCCTTATCCAAATGTTCTTCTTTGATAAAAACCGAATGAAAGATACTTTTCTCTGAAGTTTCCCCCAACTTAGTTACCATACTCTGGCTTAATTTATTTAAACCATCATAAAAATCTTTATAAACAAACCCATAAGGTTTTTCACCTTGGCTAACCGCTTTAACAACAGCCATCCAATTATCCTTGGAATAAATTTTCTTGGGTTTTATTCCCTGCTCAACTAAACCTTTGATACCTATTCTTGTTACCATCATGCCATTACAACTCAAACATTCACTGTCATTTAACACAGACAATGAACCACTATCAGCATCATTGTTAGCAATAAACACAATTTCATCATACAAATTGGTTGAATGTACCAAGGGAACGTAATCAAATTTTTCCAACAACTCTAAAGAATCTTGTGGATTGGCGTAAACCAAATCCGCTTCGGACATTTTTTGATGAAACTCTACAAAATCCAAACACTTGTAATACTTTGTACTGGCTTTACAATACTTGGTTAAATATTGAGCAAACTGAAACCACTTGATTGGATCACCAGCCGTATCATGTGGACAAACCATTAATGTCATACTTTGCATAATTTTCCCCCGATGATTTAGATAAGTTCTGCTGTTTTCTTAGCTGCTCGTTTTACATCTAAAAAAATCAATCCCAATTTAGCGTTGGCTTTTGCCATTACAGTGAGTACTGCATCTTCTCCAGCTTTCAGCATCAATACATAACCATTGCCACCTTTAATAAGTACTTGATCTAGACCTCCTCGCTCTAGTTCTTGTGCCGTTCTATCACCCAATGACAACATCGCAGCACTCATAGCACCCACTCTGTCTTCATCAATACTGGTTGGAAGCTGTGATGCCATAATTAAACCGTCAGTTGAAATAATCGCAGATGCTTCAACATCCGCTGATGAGCTATTCAACTCATTTAATATGTTGTTCAACATATCAATTCTCATAATATTCTCCTTTAAAAAACAATAAAAATGCATGTTACCCTAATTTTATTGTATTACAAATTATATGAGGTCAAAACCATCTGTTTGAATGTCAATAATTGTTACGAATCTAATCATATTGAGAAATGCAAGGCTAGTTAAAATAATAATGACATGATGTATGTGACTTCATACTCTAACTGACAATAATTGACACCTTATCTTCCTTTGCCTGGAAAATTTAGAAGGAAATGTCAATTATTAGGAACAATCAAGATGTCTAGATAATTAACTTTAGAGTTGACAATTCGTAACAATTGACACACTGCATTAAGTTGACTTATTAGTGTTTACTAATATAATTCAAAATATCAAGAAAGCTGTTCCTTTCTAAAACAATAAGAAATTTAAAAATTTCAATTAAAGAAGGAGAGAGCTTTATGAAAACAAACAGAATAATGTCAACAGCAGGTGTTTGTCCAAAAAACGCCACAAAATTAAGAAGTTATTGTAACTTGATGCAGAGCAGTTTAGATGACAAATGGCTGTTTGCAGATGACTTTGTTGAAAGCCATGTTTGTGTAATAATCGACGATTATTTAAACAATATGGACAAAGACAAAATGAATATGTCACAAGTGATGATTGTCATTAATCAGTCCAATAAGCCTTTAAATCACAAATATCAAATTTCACTCCCTTTAAATGCAGCTAAAATTAAAAATATTTTAAATCGCATCTCTGAAGAGAGTAAATTTACACCATTAAATTTAACCAAGACTGAATCAAAAACTGTGGTTAATAAATTCAAATCTGCTTTTTCAAAAATTCGTAAAAATTTCTTTGGCAATCGTGGAAGAAAGATGGCTGCATTAAAACAAACCAACCGGGACCAATTTATTTCAAGAATCACAAAAAAAATCAATCCAAATATTACACCGTCAATTAAGATAGTATTGTTAGGAAGCCCAGGCTCTGGTAAGACAACTGCTATTCAATCTGCAAGTCATGGAAAGGCATTAAATTCAGATGTTTCGGCGACTGACTCAGTAGCAAATGATAAAGCAAAAACCACAGTGGGAATAGATTATGCAGACATCCTTATTCCTGATGATATAGGAATAATGAATAAAAAAATAACACTTTTTGGCACTCCTGGACAAATCAAATTTAACTTTATATGGGATGTTGTTGGTAAGACAGCGGATGCGTTTATTATTTTATTGGATTTATCACGTCCAGAGCCATTATCCTATTTGAAATTTTATCAAAGATTTTTACGTGATGAGTTAGGTAAGGACTCACAAGTCTTTTGTGCTTTGACACACAGTGAAAAATACCCTGGTGATCTCAATAGTTTCATGGATTGCATAGAAAGTGAATTCCAGAAGCTCAAAGGTGTTTACAAAATTGATGCCAGGAAAACCGATGACATAACTATTTTATTGAGCGATATTTACCCGCAAATCATATCCCATAAAAAGAGTATTCTTACATCAAAAGAACATTTATCTTTACTTAAACTTAAGCAAGGATAAATTATGTCAGAAAGAGATTTACTGGATGAGTTGCAAGACTCATTAGATGGTTACTTGGGCAGTGTTAATGGCTCACAATCTATATTCATTGCCACCTTGGATGGACATTTGTTGGTAGAAAAAAACCGCAACATACATCCTGTAGATCAGTTAGTGCCTATGGCTGGTTCTGTATTGGGTATTTCTGAAACGTTGTCGAGTCAATTATTACAACAAAAGTTATTAGACAACATCATCATCATGGAAAAGCACATATTGGGTTTATTCAAATACAAGACAAAGAAGATTCGTTGTTTTTGGGTGTCATATGTGATCGTTTAACAAATTTAGGTAAAATGATTAACTTTGCTAAACTAACCATAAAAGATATCAATAAAATCCTTGTTGAGCTGTCATAAGTTTAACAACTTAAGTATATTCATTCTACACTTTTAACGACCTTGTATAAAAACCAAGAAGTTAAGACTGTACTCGACCATGCAGGTAGAGATAGTCCAAACGAATGAGTTGCGGATGATTCTAACGCATATAAAACAGCCGTAACAATGGCAAATCCTGACGCCAAAATAGCATAGCTTTTCTTGTTTTCTCGTTGCTGATCAAGCTTAACATCTTTGGCTTGTTCTATTTGTTGGAGCTTAGAAAGAGGTCTAGTTTTAAGGCTTAACAACTCATGAACCAATTGTGGTATTTCACTGGTTTGTTCTAACCACTTTGGCAAGTTTTTCTTAATCGTGTCAAAAGCACCATCAACACCATAATTTTTCTTCATGATACTGGCCAGTACAGGTTTGGAGGTTTGCCAAATATCCAATTCAGGATAAAGCTGACGGCCCAACCCTTCAATATTCAACAATGTTTTCTGTAGCAAAATAAATTCTGGCTGTATAACCAATTGAAACTTGCGGGCCATTTCAAATGTTTTGAGCATTACCTCGCCAAAAGATATTTCGCTTATTGGGCGAGAAAAATAAGGTTCACAAATGGTTCTTGTGGCAGATTCCAACTCATCCACACGGGTATCAGCAGGAACCCAACCTGCTTCAATGTGCAATTCTGCAATACGGCGATAATCTTGATTAAAAAATGCCATAAAATTATTGGCTAAATCCAGTTTATGGCCTTTGGGCAATGAACCGCATATACCAAAGTCCAATAAAATGATTTGTGGGTTTTCTGGGTTGGCTGGATTGACAAATATATTGCCCGGGTGCATATCTGCATGGAAAAAATTGTCTCGAAATACCTGTGTATAAAACAACCTTAATCCTTTTTCTGCCAATACTTGTAAGTTAATATTCGCAGTTTTCAACTTTTCGAATTGCCCAATAGGAATGGCATAAACCCGTTCCATCACCATCACTTTTTCTTTACAAAACTCCCAATATATCTCAGGGATGTATAAATCTTCTGAGTTTAAGAAATTCTTGCGCAATACTGATGCATTGGCTGCTTCTCGTTGCAAATCCAATTCATCATAAATGGTTTTTTCAAATTCTGCGACTATTTCAACAGGATCAACTTGCACACCAGGATTACCAAATGTACGGGCAAGCTTTGCCACTGAACGCATCAACTCCAAATCCCTCTTAACCATCTTTTTAATGCCTGGACGCAAAACTTTGATGACCACTTCTCGACCATCTTTTAGTTCTGCCGCATGTACTTGAGCCACCGATGCTGATGCCAATGGTATTTCATCGATAGAGTTAAATATTTCATCCAAAGGTTGATCAAGTTGCTCTTCAATAAACTCCCGCGCGTCTTTCCATGCAAAAGGCTCAACGTCATCTTGCAACTTCGATAACTCTTTAGTGATATCCGAAGGAATCATATCGGGACGTGTTGATAAAACCTGTCCGAATTTAACAAAAATCGGGCCCAATGATTCCAAGGCTTTGCGTAATTTTTCAGGGTCGCTTTTACACTGTTTTCCTTTTAATGCCAATGGCGATAACAAACGCAATAAATGGATACGTTTTTTGCGTTTGTTCTTTGGCAAAATATCTTTGACCCGATAATTGGCAAAAGTATGTAGGATTTTAGTTAAACGAAATAAATTCATACTTTACTTTGTTTCAATACATTGATTTGCTGTTCCAGTCTTGCTGTATCGGCTTTCAAGTCATCCACATCATCTAGAAAGTCTTCCATTTCTGATGGTGCAATTAAATCTCTTGATTCTTCGACCAAATATTCACTGGTATTATCAATCATCGAACTTTTGAATCGTTGCCCAAAGTCTAACAGGCCTTTTGCAATATTTGAAGCTCTTACGCCCATGCCATCACCCAACAGATCACACCATGCTTCTTCCCAATCGGGTTTAATATTTTTCATCCATTTGGCAAAAAATTGCCCTGTATTGGCATCTCCAAATATTTCAACATTCTTTATTCCAGAAATGGGTTCATCGGCACTCATAGCAAATAATGATATTGGTGTGCCTTTTATGGTGGTATCTACGTCTCCAACATGTAATTTATCAATTGTAATTTTCCTGTCATTGATCTCGATATAAAATTCAAAAGGTGTAGAGAGCAATTCAACTTGAATAACCTTTTTATCAAAAGCATCCAATTTTTTTACCGAGACCAAGTCATAGGATAGGCTTTTATTCATGGCTTTATTAACAGACTTAAGGATGAAGTTTTCAAACCAAGTATTGTTGTTTTCTTGTTTTAAATTTTCTGCGTTCATGTTTTATATCCGGTGTGAATAGCAACAATGCCACCACTCATATTTTCAACTTTGCACAACTCAAAACCAGCAATTTCTAACATGTCCTTGAGTTTATCTTGATTGGGATGCTTGCGAATAGATTCTGCTAAATATTGATAGGAATCGCGGTCTTTGGCAATAATTTCACCAATTTCTGGCAAGATTTTAAACGAATAAAAATCATATATCTTGGCTAAAAACTTTAAATTCACTTGGGTAAATTCAAGAACCATCAGCTTTCCACCAGGCTTTAACACACGATTCATATCATTCAAGGCTTTTTGTTGATCCGTCACATTGCGCAAACCAAATGCCATGGTGATTAAATCAAAGGTATCGTCTTCAAACGGCAATTCCTCGGCATTCATCTGTTGTGTCGTGACCAATCCATACAAACCGGCATCAATCAACCTGTCTTTACCCACATCTAACATGCCCTGATTAATATCACCTACAATGATATGTCCGGACTTTGTTACTTTGGGAGCCAATAGTTTTGCAATGTCTCCTGTTCCACCCGCCAAATCTAAAACCTTGGCACCTTTTTCAATACCGCTGGTTAGTACAAAATGTCTTTTCCACAACCTATGTACGCCCATAGACATAAAGTCATTCATGATGTCATACTTGGCTGCAACTGAAGTAAATACTTCACCAACCATCTTAACTTTGTCTTCTGTGGCTACCGTTTTGTAGCCAAAATGAGTGGTTTTTTGCGTAGATTCATTCATAGCTTATTCTTCTGTGTTTGCTTCTTTATCATTGTGGAATTGTTCGCGCTTAATCTTTATTAATGCAGAAATATCCAAGTCACCATCACCTACATCCAATAACTCACCGTATTCTTTGATGCCTCGGTTAACAATTTGTGATTCTTCATTTTCTTTCTCCAACGAATCTCGAATAATTTTTAAATCCTTGTGCAACAAAGACAGTTTAAATCCTTTTACAAATTCATTCCTGGTCATGGTAATACCACGCTTATCCAAAAACCAATTGCCCGCAGCACCTGCTGACAAGACTTCGATTACTTTTTCCATCGGCAGATTGCATTTTTCAGCATATGCCAAAGATTCGGTCACTGCTTGGGCCACACCTGCTACCAACACCTGGTTAACAGCCTTGGTGGCTTGCCCTTGACCCACTTTACCCATATACGTGACTTGTGATCCAATAGAATGAAATAAATCATCAGCCCGTTTATAGGTCTTAAAATCGGCTCCTACCATAACTGACAATGTGCCATTTTTGGCGCCTTCTACACCGCCAGAAATAGGTGCATCCATAAAACCTATTGCGGATTTAGCCAAGTCTTCGGCAATAGATTTTGCTGTTTCTGCACTAACTGTAGAACAGTCTATGACCACAGATCCAGGATTTAACTTGCCTTTAAATTCATCAACAATATCCAGCAAATCTTGATCTGCTGATACGCATGTCAATACACAATCAGCTTGAGTATATAATTGTTCATCATCCTCAAACTCTGTCAAGTTCAATTCATTGATTATTCCTGTAGCCACACCACTGGTGCGATTTCTTACGCCCAACAACAAACCATGTTCATGAAGGTTTCGTGCAATCGGTCGGCCCATTGCACCTAAGCCATAGACCACAACGTTCTTTAATAAAGGTAACTTGGTTGTCATATTTATGATATATTTTTGATTTAACGCTCGCTATTATAACTTTTTGAGAAAATTTATTCTAAATCATTTGTAAAACTATTGATATCTTCTGCTACTTCCCACCATTTCCGAGGCTTCCATGATAATCATCAATGCATCTTTATCGATACCCAACACCAATTCTCTTAGCTGAATAATACTTTTGACATTAATGACAACAAAAACAATTGATTTATCGTGCTCTCTGGATAAATTCTGCCCAGAAACAATGGTTCCATCACGGTCTAATTCGTTTCTAATCGCCATTGAAATTTCATCGGTTTTTTCTGAAACTATATTCACTAATTTTTCTGAAATCCCACCCACTACAATCTTATCAATCACAATTGAGGAAACATAAATACTGATAATGCTCCACAACACGCCTTCAAAATTCTTGAAAATAATACCGACACTGATAATAATGATGGCATCTAAAATCATAATGACACTGCCTGGTTTTAATTGTGTTTTACTGGCTATGATTCTGGCAATAATGGTAGTTCCACCAGCCGATGCATTGGCTTTTAAAACTAACCCAATGCCTAAACCTACACAAACTCCACCATACAATGTGGCAATCAGCAAACTCTTAATAACTGGAAAATCAACATAATAAACCAGTAAATCCACCATAATTGACGTGACCAACATGGCATAAATGGTTCTGATGGCAAAACTAGTCTTCAAATAACCTTTGCCCAAAATAAGCAAAGGTATGTTTATCGCCAACATAGCTTTACCAATGGAAATATCTGTTAAATAATGAGCGAGCAAACCCAAACCAGGAGTACCGCCCGTGATTATCTTTGCGGGATATAGGAAAAACACCACGCCTGCTGCTAAAAATGATGAACCAATGGTGATTAATATAAAGTTTTTAATTTCTTGTTTATTCATTCAATGAAACCGTTTAGTATATTTTGATGTTGATATTATAAGACATATCCAAATATGTGTTTGACCTGAGTCAAAAATTAGCCTGATTGCATTTTATTTAGTTAAATCAAATCAAATCAAAAGGCACTCCCACAAGAATCCCTTTTGAAAAGAAGTTATTACAGCTTAAATCGCTTATTGAATGAAAAGGTCATGAAACCAGAAACCAACAGCATAACTCCAATAATAAGTATAAACAAATTGATTTGTACATTAACAAACTGAATCTTTTCCTTAAAAGCATAGTATCTTCTGCCCTTTCCACCATCTACTATTTCAATAAAAAAATTTCCTTTGTTAATATCCAGGCTTTTATATACAACATTAAAACGTTCTTTCATACTTGAAATTCTCTCATCTTTTTCTTTGGTACTTTCTCCATATTCTCTTAACCATATATTACTATATTGTAAATCACTTTCATCTGGTTTAATAACACCCTTTGATTGATACTTATAGCTAGTATGTGGATAACTTAAGCCAATGAAGCCAAGAACTATGGAACCTATTCCCGTTACAATAAAAAAAGCAGCTATTATGAATCTTTTTTTCAAAGCTGACTCTCTTTTTTCTTTTAACACAGCATATTCTGCAGCAATTTCAGGTATATGTGATAATTTTCCTTCAACATAAGACTGGCTTAAACTGTTAATCAACTCCATACCAGTGCAATCCAACACCATAGATATGCGATTAATAATATCAAATGATGGAACGGCCTTATCGTTCTCTAATTTTGAAAGATACGATTGCTCTATGCCTGCTTTTTGTGCCAATTCTGGTTGAGTTAACTCCTTTTCTGTTCTAAGTAATTTAATTTTTTCGCCTAACTTCATATTTTTATCTCTGTGGTTATAATGAGCCTCCATTCTTGTTGAGAATAATAGGAATAGACAGTTGAATATTCGGTAATATTTAAGAATATTAGGAATTCAAACGGTATTATTGATCATAATGTTACAGATTGAACCAATTATAACTATTTTTTGTAATTAATGGTACCAACCAAATAATCTTCACCGGCATTTTCTAACCGCAAACTCATGGTCTGTTTTTGTTGGTTCTCTCTACCATAATTGGTAAACACATCAACATAAAGCGTGGTCGCACCAGAAAGTTCGGGTGAGTTATTCCCGTAAAAATGTACTTTAACTGTATAATCACCCACAGGTGCCCGATGAATAAGGTACTCTTCTGGTCCATAGCCACCTGTAAAATCTTCGTGGAACATTCCACCTACTCCTGAAAGCACCTTGTTATAAGTAACTTTTTCACCACTGGGTTCTATTACCCATAAATCAATGTCGGTCATATCGCTATCCCAACCCAAGACTATGCGTACATCCACATCCAATAAAGCAATTAATTTTTCATCAATATAAGAGTAATCAATATTAAATTTATGCAATTGTGGAATCATTTGATTGATCTCCATCAATACTGTCACTTCAATGCCATTAAATCTATCCCATTTTGTGGTAATCACCTTATACAATAACTCTATGCCTTCTTGATAATCCTTGTTGCTGTCAGATGATGTGTTATTAACCACCCTCTGTTGCAGAGCCAAAGCCAAATCACGGTAAGATTGCGGTTCTTCAGGGCGGTCATTCAATACTTTGCGGTAAGCTTGAATACTTAAATCAATATAATCATGCTCTTTAAGTTTCATCGCCATGGTGCGCAATAGTCGACTGTCTTGAATTTTTAGTTCAGCAATATTGGACAAAATTTGTAAGCCAAAATCTTTCTGTTGATTCTTAAAGAAAAAATTTGCACTGTCAAAATAGAAAGCGGGAGAATTGAAGTAATCCCTCTTCAACTGATAATACAAGGCCGATCTTTTTGATTGCTTGGATTTTTTCAAAGCTTTTAAATAAGGCGTATCTGGGTCCCATTCGCTGATTTTCACTGATGCGGTAAAGTCACTATTCGATTTTTCCTTTTTCATTTCAGGAGCTACACTGGGTGATTCCATCATCGCCATTTCTTCCATGTCCTCTGCTCTAATATGAGATCCCGTTGTTACAACTCTGTCTAATGCTACGTCATCATCATAATTAGAACTACTATTTGAGACTCTACGCTTTACATTTTTTACTATGATTTTAGGAGGGGCTTTAGGAAAAACTTTATTCCACCAAGTTTTGCGTGTTTCCCACATAGCGATAACTTGTTGAATTTTATCTTTTTCTATATTGTATTTATTTATTTTGGTTTGTTTTACTTGAGCAAAATAACCATTGCGCATCTGTACTAATGATTTGGGTGGTTCAATTTCATGCTCAAGATATTGTGCTAAATTCTCTAAGACTATCAAAGAAGTAAAATCACTGACCAAATCATACTTTTGGCTTAAAGAGATGATAGATGCCCTATTCTCTTTGGCATTCTTTTCTAAATATAATAAACGCTGTTGTGCCCAAATTAATTCTGGTAATTTATTGTCTACAGCTTTTTGTTTATTAATCTTAACCTTGATAGATTGTTTAATGACTCCTGAAATACCATAATTAAGGGTTAAACTGACTGTATCAGATAGCAATTGAGCTGTTATAGGTTGCTGATTAGAACTGAGATAATAAGGAAATTCTGGTAATTTTTTTACTTGTCCTTTGTTCACAACAATAGAAATCAACTGTGGAACTACTGAACCAATTTGGGCAACTAAATCTTTTGGCTCTATTTGACTAGACAACTGAAATGATTGCCCATTATTTTGTTCCGCCAACTGTTGTGCATAAGCCGTATTTCCAGACAAATCACTGGTAAACACATACATGGGCGCAGAAAGACTGACTTTTTGTTTATTTGAGAAAGTATGTAAACCATCGCTAAACAATAAAATATAATCTGCCTTGCTTGAATTATTAATCTTATTTAACTGGGTAAAATTAGTCGCCCCATCGTATTGAACGGCTTCTAACCTTTTCTTCAAATCATTCCATTGACCATTATTAACGACATAATTTTTCTCAAATAATAGTTGATTACGCAATAAATACAACTCAACTTCTATATGTTTGTATTTATTGAAAAAGGCTTTCAATAAATCTAACTCTAATTGATGATCCGCTGTAAAACGTGAATGAGAAGCATCCCAGATCAATTGAATCTTGTTGATTTTATTTGGTTTTGTTGCAGTGCTAGTTAACTTATCTTTCAACTGTGGTTTAATAGAGAAATAGAATTCATCCGCTGAATTTTTACCCACAATCACTAAATTGTCTGCTAATTTGGGTACTTCAATAGTGATAGGCTTATCAATGGTGAAATCTTTTTTATTGAATTCAGTCACATAAACATTGTTCCATTGTGAAAAATCCAACCCTTTGAATTGACCAGAAGTGATAATGGGCTTGATTGCCACATTCATAGCCTGAATTTTCAGACTGAAATCATTGACCAACTGCCCAGACATCAAGGGTATTTGGTAGTCATAAGTATCACCCTGCTGACTCAACAACGATGAAAAGTGTATACGAATGGTTCTTTTCTGTTTAGCTGCCAATGGATATATACGTGCCCTAAAAACATTGCCAGCGACTTTCTCAATCAATCCTGGATCAATGCCTTGGCGTACTATCTTTTCAAAAGTGACACGCGCCTTATTTTTCTCAACAGCCACACCATCAACCATCGCTCCTCCTATGTCCAGTGCATAACCATTGATGCTTGAATTTATTGGAATAGGAAAGATAAAATCTGCTGAGACATCTCTATTATTGGGATTGTAGAAGCTTATAATTAGGGTGGTTTGAGCTAAATTACCATATATCTTACTGTCAACACTAAATGATGAAACCTCAATCTCTTTTTCTATGCGTTTAACTGGCACAATGATGATTGGAGGCAATGGTAGTCTTGGCACTATTGATATTTTACGCCCGCAGTCACTCACTACAGAAACAGGTTCTAATGCAATGTCATCATCACACTCTTGGGCATGACTTGAAATACTAGATAATAACGATAAGGCTAAGACTAAAAAAATTGGTCGAATGATTGTATTCACATGCTACTCCTACTGATGTATATTTATGATAACTTATAAATCGAATCATTAGCTTAAAAGGGTTATTATTTATAAATATTTTCCAGTAATTTTATAACTGTGCCTTTTTTTCGTGCATCCATGTGATTGATGCCTGACAACTCAGAGTATTTTGACTTTATTTTTAGAACCAATTCATGCATTGAGCCAAGATTTTTGTCGCAATGAGTAAAGCAGCAATAAAGGGGACAATCTATTTTTTGCTTTTTTATGAAGCCCAGATAATAGTCTAGATAAGACAGGGGATCTGGTCGCGACAAGTCCAATAAAATGACTATAGCATTGGCTTGTTTGGTTAAAATTCGCCATTCTTCATCATTTTTAATCTTACTTGGAGCGCCGATTAGTTTGACTTTTTTAGATTTCAATGTCTTTTCGCCATAATCAATATTTATTACGGTGTTGCCACCTGATACATAAATATCGGTATTGATTGAACTGCCTTCACAAACAACTTCTATAGTACTTGATTTTCCTGACCGAGGGCTTCCTATAAAGACCAGTTGATTTGTTTCTGGTGTTAACACAGACAATCTTTCAGTAACTATCTTCTTGTACTTATTATTGATGTTTTTATTTAAATCTATTTTTGTTTGCTCTTTATCTCTAAATAAAGATTTTCCAAAACCAAGCAATGTTGATGCAAAATTGGATTGACTATCACCAGCTGAATTATTGTTTGATCCCAATGGTTTAAAGGTGTGGTTTTTAGATATATTATTAAGCAAATCTTTCACATTATTGGTCGTAAACGGAAGGTTAATATGGTATTTATGTTTTTTTATTTTCTTATCGTTTTTAGTGACAATTACATCAACTTGAGAACGTGATTTAAAGTTTTTGCTCTGATTATTAAAAAATTCAAAATCAATAAACACCACATGACTATCAACAAACTCATCCTCAAATTGCCATTGATCAATAAGGCTGTCCTGCATCAGGCTGCAATATGTTTTCAGCCTATTGGACTCAGATATTCCTAAGCCCGCTGTGGATAGAAACTTAGTATCTTTCATTTGAAGTTATTAAATTGGTCATTATTATAGTTATTTTATTCTATTTGTTTCGTGTATTTTTCATGGCAAAAATCTTTTGATCTTAAATTTACCATTCATCATTTATAATTCAGAATTTACTTTAGTATCCCGCCGCTTGTCCATCTTTGCGAGACTCTGATGCCCCCCAATAAACGCCATCTTTGACCTGTATCGCTTGATAGCCCCCATAAGGGCCATTGGCGAACTGGACTTTGTGGCCCAGTCGCATTAAACCCCTAATGGTTGAATAGGAAAAACCTGATTCAAGATTAAGTATCCCACCATCGGTCATCTTTTCACCCGTGGGCTCTGATGAACCTGTGTGATGAATACGTGGCGCATCACCCGCTTCTTGTACATCCATACCAAAATCTATCATATTGATGACTATTTGTGCATGGCCTTGAGGTTGCATGGCACCACCCATTAAGCCAAAGCTCATCCATGGCTTATCATCTTTACTGATAAATGCAGGGATAATGGTGTGAAATGGACGCTTACCGCCTTCAAATGTATTAAAATGGTTTTCTTGCAATGTAAACAACTCACCTCGATCTTGCAATATGAAGCCTAAACCTGGAGGTGTCATGCCTGAACCCATACCGCGGTAATTGCTTTGAATTAGTGATACCATATTACCTTCTTTATCTGCCACAGTTAAATAAATAGTATCGCCCTGCTCCAATGCTGGATTACCTGCGGGGTAACTTCTGCCGGCTTTCTTGGCATTGAACAATTTCATTCTTTTATTCGCATAGGATTTAGAAATCAATGATTTAATCGGCAATTGATTAAAATCTGGATCGGCATAAAATTTGGCTCGGTCTTCAAAAGCAATTTTCTTGGCTTCGGTAAACAAATGTACATACTCTGGCGAATCCAAGCCCATCTTTGCTATATCAAATGGTTCAAGCATATTGAGAATTTGTAAGGCCGCGATGCCCTGCCCGTTAGGTGGTAATTCCCATACATCATAACCTCGGTAATTGGTGCTTTCTGGCTCGACCCACTCGCCTTTGTGACTGGCTAAATCTTCATAATTGATGAAACCACCCTGTTCTTTCATATAATCAGCAATCGTGTGTGCAATTTTGCCTTTATAAAAAGCATCACGACCACCTTTAGCAATCGCTTTAAGTGTCTTGGCAAGATTGGGATTCTTCCAAATTTGCCCTTCTTTGGGTGCTTTTCCATTGATGGTATATTGCTCAATGAATCCTGGATATTTGCTCAATCTTGGTACTGACAAGTTCCAATAATAAGCAATCAACTGAGTAATCGGCGCGCCATTTTCAGCATAACTGATTGCTGGAGCCAATAGTTTCTTCATGGACTTTGAACCAAACCGTTCGTGCATCATGAACCAGCCATCCACTGCCCCTGGCACAGAAACAGGCAAAGGCCCATGTGATGGTATTTTATCATAACCATTATCAACAAACCATTGACGACTCAATGACTTAGGAGAACGTCCTGAAGCATTTAATCCATACAGTTTCTTTGTCTTGACATCCCAAATAATGGCAAATAAATCACCTCCCATGCCATTGCCAGTAGGTTCAACCAAGCCCAACATGGCATTGGCTGCAATGGCTGCATCAATAGCATTACCGCCAGATTTAAGAATATCTAACGCTACCTGAGTTGCCAAAGGTTGTGAAGTTGCTGCCATCCCATGAGTTGCGATTACCGGTGAACGTGTGACAAACGATTGACCTGTGACTCTATCCCCTGCATAAGCCGAGGAACAAATAAACAGGGTCAACGCGATTATTATTGTACTGAAATGCTTCATGAAAATTCACCAAAATTATATTTTCAAGAATTATACACCTATTTCACTTTGCAAATCTCACTTAAATTACTATCATGTTATTTTTGCTGTTGGATTGATCATGAAAATTTGGGTGGATGCAGATGCGTGTCCAAATGTTATTAAAGAAATTATTTTTCGTGCTGCCAATCGCACAGGCACATACGTTACCTTGGTGGCCAATCAATATGTGGCTACACCTCCTTCAAAATACATCAATGCCATTCAAGTTCATCAAGGATTTGATGTGGCTGATGATGAAATTGTTAAACAATTGAATGATGGTGATTTGGTAATTACCGCTGACATACCATTGGCTTCAGATGCCATTGCCAAAGGTGCAATCGCTTTAAATCCCCGTGGTGAATTATATACAACAGAAAACATAAAAGCCCGTTTACAAATGCGCAATTTTATGGAAACCCTGCGCAACAGTGGCGTTGATACAGGCGGACCCAAAGCATTAAACCACAAAGACCGAGAAAAATTTGCCAATTGTTTGGATAAGCTGTTGCTAAATAACAGTTGAATATCAAACCTCTAGGTATCAATTGTTATACTTAACACTGACAAAAACAAAGGGGAAATTCAATTGAAAAATTAAACAATTAAGAATATTTGTCACCAAAATTCCAATTACAACGTACTTAAATAATAAGCACATAATTTTGGAATTTATAATGAAACTATTTTTACTCGTTTGTTTATTGGCATCTTCTTCAATCGCACTTGCAAAAAACAAAGACTATTTAACTTTATACAATCAATATAAACACATATTTACCAATCAAAAATCATTAAAAGGCGCATCTTCTTTTGCTTCTGTCGGAGATGATGCTGCATGTGGATATGCAACCATACAAGGAGCCATTGACAGTGGTGTAGATGAAGTTCGCATCAAAAGATTCTTAACGTTCACTGAAAATTTAACCATTCAAAACCAAAGCATTAATTTAATTGGTGGTTATACAAATTGCTTTGAAGCAAATAGTGGATTCGCTCCAGTAAACGAAACAATTATTGATGGGAATGATTTGGCACCTGTGATCAATATCGATAATGATAATTCAGTTTATGAAATCAACATAAATAATTTATGGATTCAAAATGGCAACAGCGGAAACACGTTCTTTGGTGGTGGTTTAGAAGCCAAAGGAGTATCAACTTCAATTAACATAAATAATATAAGAGTATATAACAACACAGGCAGTGGAATAAGTGTTGAAGGTGTTTCTCAGTTGAATATTAAAGATGCGTATATTAATAACAACACTGCTGTTATTGGAGGTGGTATCGCTTGTTCTAATACTTTTGTAACCGTCTACGGGACTTCATTTATTAGCAGTAATTCAGCCTCTTCTGGCGGTGGTGGTATATATGCCTACAATCAATGTAATTTCTCCTTCTTTTCAGGACAACCTCATCCTGCAACTGCATCAGGTGGAATACAAGGCAATACAACTATGGGTCAAGGTGCAGGTATCTATGCCTATGATGGGGCAACTATCAATTTAAATGGAATAGAATTGGACTTTGGCAATGGCAATATTCTTGGCGACTCAACAATGCCTGTTACATTATTAAACAATACAGCTAGTTCTAATGGGGGAGGACTATTCATATCAGGTGTAAATACACAAGCTAATTTAACAGGTGTTCGCTTCCAATCTAATTTAACTCCTTCAGGAAATGGAGGAGGAATAGCTGTACTTGATCAAGCTACATTGGTTGTAACAAGGTATAATTTTCCTTGTTGGAATGATATCAAGTGCAATTATTTCTTCTTTAATTACTCGGGATCTGGTGCTGTAGATGGAGGAGCTATTTATGCCGAAGCCAATTCTGTTATTGGTATAGGAAATGCTTATTTTGAAAAAAATACAGCATCTTTTGGATCTGCCATTTGGATTACTGGAGGTACAAAAGCTACTATTGAAGGTTCTGTTTTTACAAATAACAACTCTCAAATTGGCCGCTTAGGTAATTATGTCATCGGAGTAGAAACAGGATCAGAACTAATTTTGGGATTTAATACATTTGTAGACAATCTCGCAACAACAACTACCATTGCATTATTTAATTCAACAATGACCAATGTAGGCAATCTGTTTTACGAATATGAATTAGAGTCGATCCTTTCCCAAACAGCATCCACAGTTACTAACAATTGTATTGTTTCTAGAAATACCACAGGCTTAATTGGTACAAATATTACACAAACTACCTTCGACCCATTTGTAGACAGAGACATTCAGGATTTTCACCTTGACGAAATATCTGGAGGGGTTGCTGTTGATTTATGCGACACCAGTGTTTATACCCCCAGTTTAAAGGACATGGATCATGAACCAAGAGGAATTGATTTACCCATTATGAATACAGATGGTCCATATGATGTTGGAGCAGATGAATTTTTTATTGATGAATTGTTTGCTAACGGATTTGAATAAATAGAATCCGATTATCTTTTAGCCACATATCAACCTTACCGAACAATAAAACAAGGCAATTGTAATTGCCTTGTTTTATTTAGTAGAAGTGAATACATGTTATAATCAGTTTTTTTATTTATTCAAATGTACAACATGTCACAACTGCCAAAAAAAGTTAAAATTGTTGAAGTTTCTGCTCGTGACGGACTACAAAATGAAAAGCAAATCATTGATTTAAATACGAAACTTGAATTAATTAAAAGGCTTGCTCAATCAGGAATTAATAATATTGAAGTCACAGGATTTGTCAGTCCTAAGTGGGTTCCTCAGTTGGCCGATTCTTCACAGTTGTGTGAACTGCTGCATAAGCTTGACGGTGTTAATTACTCAGCATTGGTTCCGAACATCAAAGGGATGGAATTGGCTATTGCAGGAAATATTCAAGAAGTCGCTGTTTTTACTGCCGCCAGTGAAAGTTTTACTCAAAAAAATATCAATTGTACGATTGATGAATCTTTAGAAAGGTTTATACCCGTAATTGAACTGGCCAAACAACACAATATCAAAGTTCGAGGATACATTTCTTGTGTGCTAGGTTGCCCTTATGAAGGCGCAATTGATGCCAACAAAGTAGCTCAAGTAACCAAACAATTGTTCAAACTGGGTTGTTACGAAGTATCCTTAGGCGACACCATTGGTACAGGAACACCAGAGGCAGCGCAAACAATGTTGCAAGCCTGCATGACTATCGCTCCAGTAGAAAATCTGGCTTTACACTTTCACAATACCTATGGCCAAGCACTGGCCAATATCTATGCTTGCTTGGAGCTGGGTGCAAGTATCATTGATGCATCTGTTGCCGGACTCGGTGGATGCCCTTATGCTAAAGGTGCAAGTGGCAATGTATCCACTGAAGATGTGATTTACATGCTTAATGGCATGGGCATAGAATCAGGAATTGACATTGTTCAATTGGTTGAAACGGGCAATTGGATTAGCCAACAATTAAATAAATCCAATAATTCACAAGTCGGAAATGCGCTTAACAATGACTAAGAAATCAGGATTATTTTTATTGCTTATTTTGATCATTTCAGTGCTAGCATTTCTATGGATTAAAGAGGAGTACGATGAAAAACAGTTAACAAAGTGCATTGATGAAATAATTATTTCTCAGCAAATAAATAGCATACAAGCAACAATCAAAAACCGGGGTAAAAAACCAATTCTCAAAGGATTTCTCACCCAAGAAAAGAAAAATAAAATAATAGATTCCATAAACAATCAATGCCAAATTGCTGAAATACAAGATTTTATTGAAATCATTGAACCGTCAGAAACAATTGCTTCTTCATTAAATTTCAAGATTGATTATGTCAACAATATCCTTTATATTTCAGGCTTAGTTAAAAGCCAACAACAAATTGATAATATTTTAGACAGTTTTAAGACCGCCATAAAAGACAACTTCCCACCTTCGGATTTAGATTGGACTCTTTCCCCTGATATTTCGGTAGATGCAAACGCCCAAGCAACTGACTATGCAATTTATATTACCCTTCTTTTTACTGTCATCGATAATATCAAACTGGCCGATATTACACTTGAAAACAATCAATTAATTCTGAAAGGCCTTGTTAGAGACACTGTTCGTGAAAATGAAACATTATCTGGTATTAGGCGTCTTTTCGATGACGAGTTCACCATTGATAATCAATTAGAGCTTGTGGTTAAATTCAAACCCGATATTCAAGGCATTGAGTTTGAAAAACTAGCCCCGCCAAAGCTTGCTAATCCCAACGACAATTAATCAAAAGAGCGTAATTCTCCTCTTAATAAACCTTGTCGAAGGAAATGAATTTTTTTAAGAATTTCAAAATACTGTTCGGTTACATTGTCTTCTGCAAAACTCAATACTACTAATTGCCGCTGATAGGATTTAATCTGTGAATTGACATCGACATTAATAATAGATTTTCGCTCTCTAATTCTTTGCGCGTGGGACTGAGATATGCTCATAGTATTATTTTCTTAGTGGGATAAGAATCTATTGTATCAATTATTCAAACGGCTTTATGTGAACCAATTCAAATAATTTAACAATCACTATTGGACAATAAGCACTCCTTCTTCCTCAACATCAACCTATACAAAGCTGGCACGACAAGTAAAGACATAAAAGTCGAGACCAATAACCCTGAGATAATAGTCCAAGCCAATGGTGGCCACAAGGTACTTTTAGTAATTACCAATGGAAATAATCCAGCTACAGTAGTGATGGTTGTTAATAAAATAGGCCTGGCTCGTCTTTTGACCGCCTCAACAATGGCTTGGTTGAACTCAATGGATTTATCTAGGTTTTTCTGAATCAAATCCAACAGAACAATGGCATTATTAACCACGATTCCGATCAATGCCAATACGCCCAAAATTGCGGTAAAACCAAAAGTAGTGTTGGTTAACAACAAACCAATAGGCACACCAGCAAAAGCCAAAGGAATGGTGATCAGAATAATCCCAATTTTCATGAAGGAGTTAAATTCAATCAATAAAAACATCAACAATAAGATCATTCCAATGGGCAAAGCTCCACCCAAAGATTTGTTTGCTTTTTCTGACTCTTCAGATGTTCCTGCTACTTTTATTCTAACACCGTTTGCTAAATTCAACTCTTTCAAGCGAGGTCTTAATTCTTGTAATATTTTTGCATAAGTAGTGTCCTCTTGTGTTTCAGAAAATACCGATGCGGTCCTTTGTGAATCATAATGATGAATTGCAGCAGGCAACCATTTTAAATTGATATCAACCAGTTCTCTTAATGGAATACTTTTACCTTGCAATTGCAGTTCTATATTTTCCAATTGTTCAAGTGGAAAATTTATGCCCCGTTCATCTCGTACCACAATATTGATGGGATCTAAGGCTCTACGATATTGACCTACAATTAAACCGCCTGTTGCTAAACCAATGGATTGTGACAACTGTTTGCGGGTTATTTGATAATGATTCAACATTTCATCATTAAAATCGAACTGATAACTGGGTAAACCTATGCCCAGATTATTGCGTACATCTCGAGTTCCTTGAGTTTGTTCAATCACTTGTTGAACCTGATGAATGGTTTTACTCAAAATCTCACGGTCATTTGCAAACACCTTAATCTCAATTGGTGCCGTCACTGGAGGTCCTTGACCCAGGCGATTGGCAATGATTTCCACATTGGGATACATCGGTTTTACTTTTTCATCAATCCATTTGATTAATGCAGTTGCATTACTGGATGATTCCAATTCAACATCAATCCGAGATAAATTAGGAGACCGAGGTTTTTCTATCAAATTGTAATAAAAATTGGGGCCTGAATTGCCACTAAAAGCATAAGCGTGTCGTACATGTGGTTGTTTTAATATCGCCAAGGATAATTCTCTTGCCATCGCACTGTTGTGTGCAAGATTGGTTCCTTCAGTAAATGTTATATCCACAACAATTTGATTTCTATCGGTACTGGGAAAAAAATCCTTTTTGACAAAACCAAACAACAACATAGATACAACAATAAATCCAAATGCCACCAACAAAACATTGACAGGGTTGTTGGTCGCTAACTTACCGAATTTTTCACCCATTGTCATGATTTTGGATTCTTTTGAATGGTCACTGGCTTTAAGAAACAGGTGACTAAATGATGGCGTAACAAAGATAGAGTAGATGTAACTAATGGCGATAGATAGCATAATTACCACAGGTATAGCACCAGTAAAATCACCGGTGTTGCCTTTGGCCATCAACATCGGAATAAATGCTGCCAATGTTGTTCCCGTAGCTGAAAACAATGAAAAGGACAACTCACGAACAGCCACAATTGAAGCTTCTGATTTGCGCATTCCATGGTCGATGTGATACTGAATATTCTCTACCATGACTATGGCGTTATCGACCAGCATCCCGAGAGCTATCACCATGCCAGAAATGGCCATTTGGTGTAGTACATTGCCAGAAAAATTATAGATGGCAAGTGCTGTAAAGGTGACCAGAGGAATAACACTAGCAACCACTAATCCAGGTCTTAAACCCAAGAAAAAGGTCAATACAATACTCACCAAAAACATGCCCATCAATAAAGATTGACCCAGTTCAGATATCCTGTTTTTCACTCTATCAGGTTGAAAAAATAAGGGTTTAATCTCTACTCTTGGATAATCCTTGGCGTATTGATCCATAATTTTGCGGATTTTCTCTCCAAAAACAACCACATTCATTTGGTTAACGGGAACAAACAACCCTATGCCTATTGCCCGTTGTCCATCTAGCCAGAATACCGATGATGCATCGTGTTTTGCTCCGTAGCTTACTTTTGCTAAAGTTGATAAAGGCAAACTAGAATTATCAGGCAGGGTAATCAATGTATTCTTTATGTCTTGAATGGACTGAAATTCAGATTTCGCATTCAATATCACTTGGCGACTGTCAGATTGCAATGACTGCAAAGGCACTACTTCTGTTTTATTGATGACTTGTCTAACAATGTACTCGGCATTTATACCCAATTGTTTTAATGTTTCATTGTTGGGTTCTATTGATATTTCTTCTTCGGCTTGTGAATATAGCCTTATTTTTGACAGCTCTGCAACACTCAACAATTTACTTTTTAAATCCTCAGCTACCCATCGCATGTGCATAATGTCACTGGAACCAGTAATCGCATAAACTACCAATGGAGTATCAATTATCCGGTCATTTAACTGGGGCTGAGAAACACCTTGTGGAAATTTCAATTGTGCCCTTTGTATGGCTTCTCGTATATGATTCCAACCTGTATTGGTATCATAGATGTATTCTTTCATCTTGATCGTAACTTGGGCAAACCCAGCTCTGGCAATGCCTCTGATTTGATCCACTTCTTCTATTTGAGAAATTTCTTGCTCTAGCGGCCTGAGTACCAAGTTTTCGATGTCTTCAACACTTGCTCCAGGATATTGGGTTAAGACAAAACCATTGCGGTAAGGGAAAAAAGGGTCCTCTTGGCGATTCATATTGAACCACGCAAAAGCACCTGCTGCCGCAAATAATATTGCAGTGCTGAGGATTAAACGTTTCTGATTAACCAATAATTTAACTAAATTCATGATTAATCCTTTAGTTGCCTATTTTGAAGGCGCATGCCACTAGAAATTTTACTTTGCCCTTTGATCACCACTTCACCTTTGATGGGTGTAGTAGTATTAAAAACGATATTGTCGACTTCAATATACAGTGGTTGAATGAGATTTTTTTGGGCAGTACCGTCTATAGAAGTAAATATATAAGGCCGATTGATGCCATCATCAACAATCACTTCTAACGGCAATTGATATACATCGGGGTATGTTTCTGGAATATGCAACAATATCTGTTGCCCAATAGCATTATCGATTGAAACATTCAACTTTAATATTACTTTCATTAAGTGTGATTGTGAATCTGCAGTCTGTGCCAACTCAACAACAGACAGTTCTAGATCATGGTTTTGATAGGTAGCCTTAATAACATCACCCAATTTTAATGATTTCCACAAATTATGGGTAATATTGACTTCAACTTCCAAATCATCCGTTTGATTGATGGTCAGGACTACTTGCCCTGATCCAATGAACTCGCCTTGTTGTTTTTTGATGGCCACAATTACACCATCAAATGGGGCTTTAATGATGGATTCAGATTGGTTAGCAATGGCCAAATCAATTTGTGCATTGATTGATTTTTGCTGAGCTACTAAATCTTTTAAATCCGTTTCCTTGTGTTCAAAAGCCGTCTTACTGGTTGAGTTATTTTTACGCAATTCTCTTAGATTGGCCACATCACGTTTAACTTGTACAATTTTGGCTTTTATAGATTCTAGTTGCGCAAGGTTGGACTCTAATGCTGGATCAATATTGGGATTGTACAAACTCATTAAAGCTAGATCTTGTTCTACCTTTTCCCCAATTTTCACCATCACATGATCAACAGTACCTGATAATTGAAAAGCCAAATCTGCACGTTTGGTGGCCAAGATAACTGCGGGTATTTGGTGAATCCTAACAGCACTGTCTTTCGTGATTAAAGTGGTTTCAACTATGGTAGCAATGTCTCGTGATTCATCGCTGTCATTTTCTTGATTGCCTTTACAAGATACCAGTGCGATTATTAACACGCCAAAGAAAATAACAATGATTGTATTTACATTTTTCATGCTTTAACTCCATTAATAATAAAACCAATGAAATCATCCACAAATGTAGATTCATCTGAATACAGATCATCTGACCATTGGCTAAAATGTGATTTGGCATTCATATAAGCATTGATTGCTGATATAAATGAAACGATTAAATTGACCGGTTTAAAATCATTTCGAAAAATCCCCGCATCTTGTGCCTGCTTGATTAATTTTGAACCTTGTTCAATTAACGGCTTGTCAAATTTTCCACAACTGGTATCGCCATACAAGTGACTCCATGCATACATGCGCAAAATATCGGGATTGTTTTTTAGAAATTCAAAATACTTTCGTATAGACTCAGTAATTAATTCAACCGGACTTTGTGCCTGCTCAAACAAATCCAACTGTTGTTCTGCAAACGCTGAAAATACCGTTTCTTTTACTTCTTCCCACAGTTCTTGCTTGCTGTCAAAATGGTGAAAAATTAGACTTTTTGCCACATCCGATTGTTTTGCGATTTGCGCTATAGAGACATGGCTGAATCCTTTTTCTGAGAACAATTCAAAAGCTGTTTTTAATATTTTTTCTTTATTCGATAACATGCTAAACCTCTAAGACATAAAAATAAACAGATACAAAATGACAAAAACTGCCCATCAAAACGAACATATGGAAAATGGCATGGTTAAGTTTGATTTTTGGAATCGCATAAATAATGGCTCCAACTGTATATGAAACTCCACCGGCAATCAGCCAATAAAGCCCCTCACTGGATAAATTTTCTACCAATGGATCAAGTACAAATATCACAATCCAACCCATCAACACATATGCCAAAGTAGACAACAAATTAAATCGACCTGTAAAAAACAACTTCAGCACTATGCCTATCAATGCAATTCCCCAAGAAAGGCCAAATAGGATCCAGCCTACTTCACCGTTTAATGTCACCAACGCATAAGGTGTATAAGATCCAGCAATCAACACATAGATTGCCGCATGGTCAAATATCTTTAAATGTTTTCTAACTTTTTGATCTTTTGCTCTATGATAAAATGTTGAAGCGGCATAAAGTATAACCAAACTTGAACCATATATACTAAAACTGACAATGTGCCATACATCTCCATGTAGCGATGATTTTATCACCAAAAGCACCAAAGCAAAGACACTCAGAATCAATCCAAAAGCATGGGAACCAATATTTATGGCTTCTTCCAAAGGCGAATAATATTTAACAGGTTTATCCTTATGCATATATTTTTCACTTAATAAAAATTCAATTATACACTGACTGACCGCTCGGTCAATATTTAATTAGAATTTTTAAACACATTAATGCCCATTGATAATTACCTTACAATGGCTAAAACAATAGGTTTTTAAAGAAAAAAGCATTATTTTACATTATTGATTGCAATCTTTTAGTGTAGTTGAGTTAAAATGCACTCGCTGGTAAAACAACAGCTAATATTTATGTTTACGCAATTATGATGTTCCAATAGTTACATTCTATTTTTAAGTTTTTCGTAAGTAATTCCTGCACAAGTTTCAGCACCACAACAACCGAGTGAGTTTTTTGCTTGGTTAAAATTTAAAATTTAGATTGGAGATATTCAATGAGTAAGACTACTGGAAAAGTAAAATGGTTTGATGAGAAGAAAGGTTTCGGTTTTATCGAACGTGAAGGCGGAAGCGATGTATTTGTACATTTCAAAGCCATAGCTAGCGATGGATTCAAAACTTTGTCTGACGGGCAAGCTGTTGAATTTGACGTAGAAGATGGCCAGAAAGGTCCTCAAGCGGCAAACGTAACTGTTATGTAACTTAACCGTTAAACAGATTCAAAAAAAGGATGACCTAGGTTGTCCTTTTTTTTGGACTAAATAAGTGGTAATATAGTTATACCACAATAAAAAAATCAATAAGTTAAGCATGAAAATATTCAAATCCGTATTGCCCTTGCTGATTATTTCGATCTTTACACTGTATGCAAGGCAATATTATCTACAGCTCCCAGACTCAATCATGAATGCCTTGCAGTATTTACCTGTTTTATTAATCGTGTTTGTTTCAGCAGTATCTTTACACTTCAACCAAAGACGAATATTTTTATACTTAATTATTCTCTCAATCCTATATTTCATTTTAAAATACCAAGTTTTAGATAACTCTCTTAGTTACAACCTCTTTGCGACATTAACACCAGCGGTATTATTTCTAACGATGTATGTTAAGCAACAAGGTGTCTTTACCATTCGGGCATTGCCTCTTTATTTATTGTTTGTGTTTACCTTTCTATTTTCTCTGTGGACAATTCGAGAAGTACCAACTTGGGCCATCTATTATTTATCAAATCAATGGTTACCTATTCAATATTTTGACTGGACACAGATTTCACAAACCAGCCTAGCAGTGTTAGTTTCAGTTTTTATCGGCATCATTGCTTTATTGTCCATCCGACAAGACCATTTAACCGCTACAGGATTTGGGGTCTTTTTCATTGTTTTAATTGGTTTACAATACCTTCCCAACGACCAGGATTTAATTCTCCTAACCATCTCGGGCCTTTTATTGTGTTTAGTTAACGTATTACAAGAATCTTGGCGAATGGCGTATTTAGATGAATTAACCCAATTACCCGGTCGAAGAGCAATGCGAGAAAAATTACAAAGTTTGGTTGGACTCTATACCTTGGTCATGGTTGATATTGATTTCTTTAAAAAATTCAATGACAACTATGGCCACGAAACTGGAGACGATGCATTGCGAATGATTGCAGCGAAATTACAAAAAGTAACTGGCGGTGGATTGGTATACAGATACGGTGGTGAAGAATTCACTATAGTCTTTACAAACAAAAGTGTTGATCAAGTCAAAAATTATTTAGAAACACTCAGAGCAGACATCGCTAGTTCGCCATTTGTTGTCAACCGCAGGACCAGAAATGGCAAAAGGTTGAAAGATAAATCTGTTGAGATCACGGTATCTATAGGTACCGCCGATTCAATAGGCATCAGTACTGCCGAAGAAACACTTAAAAAGGCCGATAAAGCTTTATACAGAGCCAAGAAAAAAGGCCGAAACTGTATTATGGATTAATCTTTTAAAGGTTATATTTGTATTTGCATGAAAGAAAAAACTTTCGTGATTTTTATTCGCAACATCTATAATTATAACCTTCTTCTATGATTTTTAATCTGAAAAAATACTGGAAATGATAATACATATAGACGCGTTTGTTACAATATATGGATGCCTGGAATCAAAATATTTCCATAATATATTTTGTGCAATAAAACCTGTGTATTTTCTCAGATTAGTGGATAATACGTATATGAATCCAAATTTCAATCAACTCTTTCCAACTCTTAACGAGATTACTGCTAGTGGACAGATTCGTTCAACGCCCAGAGATTTCGAAGTCACTGAGTTGAATGATATTGAACTTTCTGGCGACGGTGAGCATTTGTGGTTGTATATTAAAAAGATAGGATGCAATACCAATTGGGTAGCCAAACAATTGTCTAATGTATGTCAAGTTCCTCAAAGACAAGTGGGATATGCTGGATTGAAAGACAGACATGCAGTGACTCAGCAGTGGTTTAGTGTACAACTGCCTAAAATATCAGATGTTGGAAGAATTGAATCCGCACTTCCAAACGAAGTGACTATTGTGCAATCAAGTCGCCACAATAGAAAAATAAAAACAGGCCAATTGGATGTCAATCAATTTGAAATAATGATTCGAAATATTGATGGTGACAAACAACAAATTGAACAAAATATCATTAACATTATTACTAATGGCGTGCCCAATTACTTTGGAGAACAACGGTTTGGGCATGATATGGGCAACATTCAAAAGTGTCAGGATTGGTTTTCTGGCACTTATAAAGTTAAATCAAGAAACGTTAAAAGTCTTTTAATATCAACTGCCCGCAGTCATATCTTTAATTTAATTCTGGCTCAAAGAATAAAGGGTGATATTTGGGATAAGCCCATATCAGGCGATATATTGCAATTAAATAAGAGTCACTCATGGTTCCCTGCCAGTGATGCCACAGCAGATGAAATTGACAAGCGTTTAAATGAATTTGATATTCATCTTACCGCAGCCATGTGGGGAGAAGATGCTGTACAAAGCATGGATGGTTGTGCCAATCTTGAAAATGCCATTGCTGAACAATTTCCCGTCTATCAACAAGGATTTGAAAAATTCAGACTCAAACAAGATCGTAGATCCATGCGAATTTGCCCAATTGATTTTTCTTATGAATGGCTTGATGATGATCTAAAGTTAAAGTTTAAGCTACTCCCAGGGGCTTATGCTACAGGTATAGTAAGTGAATTAATTAAGATTAGTTAACCAATTAATATCTACATAAAAAAACCTGACATTAATACCATCAGGTTCTTTTAACAACTTAATTTCAGGCTTAGTTAGATAAGCGCATACGTAGAGTTACAAATAACATTCCTGCAAACAATAATAATAAACCCAATAAACTTAAAGATGGAATAGTTGTAGGAATAATACTTCCATGCACGGCCATAATAATATGCATACCAGGAGAACCAAGTGTACTGATATCAGTTGGTTCAACAGCACCACAAGTAGCCGATAATATAAAGCTAGGAGCAGATTGTCCATTTGCATTAGAGCCTATGAAATAGGTTGTACCGTTTAGTGTATCATTGGCAACAATTTCAACAACCAAATCATCTGTCAGACCATTAAGTGTACCTGTAATGACAGCACTTTGCACTGTGGCCACTCCATCTGCAACACTAATTGTAGTCGTACCAATCAACGTCAAATTGGCCAATTCTAAAAGACTGGCATTATTGATAGAATACAAATTAACTATTAAATCCTGTACCCCACCAATACCTGTAGAAGTTTCAGTGGCAAAATCAACGCCTAATACGTTGAAATTAGAGTTGATGCCATGGTCAACATCTAAATCGAATCGTCTATAGTAACTGTCGTTATCTGCAGGACAAGCCACAGAGTTTTGTGCAATAATTGTAGCCAAGTCAGTACTTTGTGTGATTAAAGTGCCACCCAATACACTACTAATATTCAAACCAGAGTTTACATCGCCAAAAGAAATTCCTGATGTTGTGAAATTTTGAGCATTAATTGTCAAACTAAAAAAAATTACTAAAGAACCTATGAATTTATGAAACATTATTTCTACCCCTACAATAGATAATATAAAACATTAGAATATACAGGAAAAAACAAATGATTAAAAGAAACAATTAGAAATTTAAAATACATTGTTGTAAACGTTAGATTCATAAAAAACATATAAACTACCAATAATGATTAATGGATAGACCTATGAACTTTAAATCATCATAAATAAACTGGCCGTAGGGTGATTTTCCATCATAGAATTCAAACATAAATTGCAATGGTTGATCTAGAAAACCATAAAATTCAACCCCGGCCTTGATACTGGTATTGATTGTCCAGTCGGTTTCACCCCAAGCTTTAAAACCTACACCAAATAGTGGCGTAAACCATTGACGTTTTTTTCCGTGGTATTGAAAACCTGTTTGTATTTTAAACTTATCCAGTCCACCAGGTTCAGCTCTAACAATAAAACTACCACCAGCATAAACGCCCCACTGATTAAACTTTCTAAAACCCAATAAATCCAATGTTTCATAAGACAGATTAACCCTATTATCTAAATAAAAGGGATTATCAATCAAGAATTCATCGCCCAAATGATAACTCTGATGTGCATATTTTAGACGCAAACTGCCTTGTCTAAAGTTTTTAACTAACTCTCCTCCCACTACAAAATCGGTATTGATTAATGCGCCACCACGGTTATTCCGAGTATCTAACTGACTGACATCAAATTGTGATTTAATCATCCCTATTACATTGAAATCTACCGATTGATTTATGCGAGGAATGTCAATGGTCTTAAGCTTGGCACGAGTTCCAATGCCCAACAACACTACATCGATGTCGTGATTTAAAAAATCCATGCTGCCAAAAGCTCCAAACAAACGTGGCTCTTCTAGATCAGCCAATAATACTGGCATATTTAACAAAGATAGTTCTGACTGATTATCGTCACTGCTGCTAGTACCGGTTAAACCTTGATACTTTCCAATATTGTCATAACAGGCCAAACGTATTTGACTGTCTTGTAGCAGTCTACAATCGCTCAATGAATGTTGTATATTTTTATTTTGTGTGTGGCCAATACTACTGAGAAGCAATAAACCGAACAAATGAATGATGACTAATTTCATGGGACTCCCAAAAAGTTTACCCTAAAAGTATGTAATTAAGACAGATAAACCAAAATGATTCTTTCAACTGATTTTCATTTTACCTGTTGCATCAACTCAGTGCGATTATTCCAGTAATCAAAGAATGAAAAACGCATGAATTCTCCAACATTTTGCTGTTCTATGACTTGGATATTTTCTGAAATTAGGTAAGATTTAATTTCATCCAACGATTCTACTTCAAATGCAGGATGGCGCTTTGAAGTACTTTGCATGTCTTCAGTACCAATATGAATCTGTACATCTGCAATTTCCACCCAAAAACCACCAGCTGCTTTCATTCGTTCGGGTTTTTCAACTTCATTCAATCCCAGAATTCCACAATAAAACGCACGCCCTTTGTCTTCTTCACCATGAGGAATACAGATTTGTATGTGGTTAAGTCTTTTGAATTGAATTTTCATAAAGTTTCATCAGCAAAGACTTCATAATGAACGACTTTATCTTCAAACTCCAATAAAAACTGTTTGTCTTTGGCATAATATTTGGGTGTTTCATAATCTTCACCGGCAAAATTCTTAATCACTTCCAAATTTTCCCAATAAGTAATCAAAGTAAAATGCGCAATATCGCCTTCATCGTGTTGTAAAAAAGACAACTTCACAAAACCATCGGTACTTTTGTAATCAGGCACAGCCTTATCTTTCATAAACTGTGTGTATTCTTCTTTGTCAGACAATTTGGTTGTGCCATGCCATATTCTTGCTATCATATTGGTATTCACTATTAATTTCAGATATTAAATCATAAAATTAAAAAGAAGTAACGCGAAGAGCGCAAAGTAGGTGCAAAGTTCGCAAAGGTGAAATGTATTGTTGTAGGGTGGGCTTGCCCACCGCAATTTAATACTCCTTTGTATATCGAAGCAACTTAAACACGAATGAATTTTGCTCATCTTACTACTTATCAACTTCAAAAATTAAATCTAAAACCTTCTCCCCTAAATCCGTTGGAGAAATTTCATAAGAGATGGTTTTATCATTTGGATCTCTATATTGTTTCCAGCTAATTGATTTCGAAATATGCATATTAATTTCATTTAGAGTCATGGTGGAAGTATCGTTAACTTCGTAAGTATAATTTATTGTATTTTTTGGTGTAAGTTTACAAAGGGCAACAAGTCCTTTATCAATTAAACTCTTAAGAACATCCTTCGTTATTTGTAATTGTTCACCTTCAGTTAATTCAGGATGATAAGAACGTACTTCCATTAACGTCAAGCTCAGTGGAATACCAGAATCTGATAATTCAGCAAACAATCTTCTTTCATCATTAGTAAGTACAAACTGTTCTAAATTCACAATAATACCTATATTGCTAATGTCAACGTATATGCTGAAACAAGAATTCATATCGGGTAGTTGGCTTTAGTCAACACTTTTAAAAGGTTGACTAAAGCCAACTACCCGTATGAGTTTATTTAATCACTCATCGTTTGAGTGTAATCTTTAATTTTTCCAAAAAATTATTTAATAAAATCTTTACGTTATCAACCTAAAAACGGATATTTATAATCTGTCGGCGGAACAAAAGTTTCCTTAACAGTTCTTGGTGACATCCAACGATACAAATTCAATGCAGAACCGGCTTTATCATTAGTTCCTGATGCACGTCCACCTCCAAAAGGTTGTTGCCCGACGACTGCACCTGTTGGTTTGTCGTTGATGTAAAAGTTACCAGCTGCGAATCTTAACTTATCTGCCATGTGGTTTATTACATATCTATCTTGAGCTAAGATAGCACCTGTTAGTGCATAAGGTGAACCCTTGTCACAGATATCCAACGTTTCATCCAGTTTAATATCGTCATACACAAAAATGGTTAAAACAGGGCCGAAGATTTCTTCAACCATGGTTTTAAAGTTTGGATTTGTGGTTAATATGACCGTAGGCTCGATAAAATAACCTACTGATTTGTCACAACCACCACCCATTATCACTTCGGCATCATCTGCATCTTTGGCGTACTGAATGAATGCTTCAATCTTATCGAATGAACGCTCGTCAATCACGGCATTGATGAAATTGCCAAAATCTCGTGTTGTGCCCATTTTAAAATCGGCTAAATCAGCAGCTAAATAATCTTTTACTGCATCCCATTGTGAGGCAGGAACATAAGCCCGACTTGCTGCTGAACATTTCTGCCCTTGGTATTCAAAAGCACCACGTGACATGGCTGTTGATACGGCTTTTGGATCAGCTGAGTTATGTGCAAAGATAAAATCTTTACCTCCTGTTTCCCCTACCATTCTAGGATAGGTACGATAACGATCAATGTTACCGCCAACTTCTTTGTAAATGTGCTGAAAAGTAGCCGTTGAACCTGTGAAATGTACACCTGATAATTCAGGGCGTGGCAACAATACTCGACCGGCATCAGGCCCGTCGGCTGCAACCATATTAATTACTCCATCCGGTAAGCCCGCTTCTTTGAATACTTGCATAATTATATGAGCCGATAACATTTGTGTGCCTGAAGGTTTCCACACCACGGTATTTCCACACATGGCCGGAGTAGCGGGCAAATTGCCGGCAATCGCCGTAAAATTAAACGGTGTAATCGCCAACACAAAACCTTCGAGTGGACGCCAATCCAATTGATTCCACACGCCTTCTGATGAAACCGGCTGTTGTGACATGATCTGCTGATAAAAATAAGCATTAAAGCGCAAGAAATCAATAAATTCACACGCCGCATCGATTTCAGCTTGCATACAATTCTTGGATTGTCCTAACATGGTCGCTGCATTAATGGTATTGCGATAAGGCCCTGCCAACAAGTCGGCCGCTCTTAAAAATACAGCTGTACGAGACTGCCAAGGCATCTCTCGCCATTTTTCTTGAGCGGCTATTGCAGCATCAGCTGCTGCATTGAGTTCTTTGTCACCTGCAAGAAACGATACGCCTAATGTATGTGCGTGTTTGTGTGGCATAACGACATTTTCAGTTGTATCGGTGAATACATCCTTGCCATTAATCACACAAGGAATTTCATATTTAATCGCAGCCATTCTATCCCATTCGGCGGCTAATGAAATCGCTTCTGCAGAATTGGGTGCGTATTGCTTTATTGGCTCGTTTATCGGAGCTGGGACATTTGGAATATGTGAACTTATCATTGTCGATTACCTTTTGAATTTCTATATGTCATTCTTGTGAAAACAGGAAGCCAGTAAGTTACAGAACTGTGGATCTCCGCCTTTGTGAGGATGACAAGATTATTTTTTACATTGTAAGACTTGCTATTTTAGTTTATCTGGCAACTTATCTGCAAGCAGAATATTTTAGATATGCTTTTAATTTTTTTCTCATGGTTTTCATCTGGTCCAGCTTTTAATTTAATTATCTTTTGTACCGATAACCAGAAACTTTTTCAATTCTATCGTTCATTTTTCTTTTAAACACCTCTAAATGATTTGGTTGCCACCCTGGTAATGACTTTGGTTTCCAGTCATCAAGAGCATAAGTACGAGAATTATTTTGTTGGTTTACAACACCACTTAAGAATGAGCTCCAAGACCAGAATTTTTTCTTGGGTTTGGGGTAAGAGAAGGTAGGTAGTGATGTAATGTAGGCTTGTTTAGCCTTGTCCTGTCTATTTTGTTCGACCGCAATTTTTGTTGATTTTTTAGTTCTCGCTCTTTCAGCTCGTTTAACTCTTAACTGTGATTTCCTCAGTTGTTCTTTTTCAATACGTAATTCACTTTGAGCAGTTTGTTTATAGGCTTTTGCTATTTCATCTCCTGCGGCTTCAGCTCTGGCATATAAGGCAATAGTTTTATTCTGGTCTTGAATGACGCCTTCCCCACTGGAGTATAACAGCGCAAGGGCCATTAAAGCGTCAACATGCTCAACTTGAGTTGCTTTACTGTACCATGAGGCGGCTTGTTGAGGATCGTTATAACTGTACTGATATAAAAAGCCAAGGTTATATTGTGCTTCAGCTTCTATTTCTTGAAGACTAATATCCTGAGTTGCTGTTGCGGCTTTTTTAAGATAGTTCATCGATTGTTGTTTAGATTTAGCCACACCACGACCAAAATTATATAATTTTCCCATGATATTTTGAGCATATTTATTTCCGATATCTGCATAGGGTTTGGCAAGTGTAAATGTCAATTTATAATTCCCATTGACATAGGCGTTTATGGCTCGAGTAACCACTGCTCTGGATTTCATGGTTTTACTGGCCAATTTTTTGTACAAATCATCTGACCGATTATCATTGTTATGAGCATAAATTTCAGCTAACTCAAGCATGGCATCAGGATGATTTTGTGCAGCTGATTTTATTAGCCATGATCTTGCTTGTGATTCAGATTTATTAACTCCATCACCATATTTATAAGCTTGAGCCAACGCATATTGTGCTTTAGAATCTCCATTCTTGGCTAGTTTTTGTGCCATTTGGAATGATTCTTTTTTGAAGGCTAGTTGCTCTTCTTTACTCATAGACATGACACATTCTTGTCCACCCATTCTGGCACACTGCTTGAACCAATAGTGTGCTTTTACTAAAGATTTTTCCACACCACGTCCCGTCTTGTAATTGTAGCCAACGGTATAAATGGCATAATGAAAGCCATTTTTCGCTGATTTCAAAAACCAGTGCATTGATTTTTCTAAATCAACAGGAATAAATTTTTCCTTTTTAAAAGCGCTAGAATTTCCTTCATATATTAACCCCATCATTGCTTGTGCCTCAGGATAGCCAAGTTCTGCAGCTTTTTTATACTTTTTAAATGCGGCATCTAAATTTCCCCAAGTTTCGTTTATTTCACCTAGAGCATAGATTGATTTTAGATCACCCAAATTGGCTGCCTCTTGATAATACTCAAAGGCTTTTGATTTTGATTTTGGATAAAATAATCCTTTCAAATGAAGTGTGGCGGTAAATTGATATGCATTACTATAATTTTGTGCCAAGGCTTTGTTCAGCCAGAAAAGGGCTTTATCTTTACTCAATTCTGTACCCACACCATAACTGTATTGTATGCTTAAGTTGGTTTGTGCAACGGCATCACCTGCTTGAGCTGCTTTTGACCATATTTCAAAGGATTTCGAGTAATCACCAGAATTATAGGCCAAATACCCTTTATGTACAATTTCAATGATTTCAGCTTGAGTTAGTGTTTTATTTTCTTTACTAGAACCCTTACTTTTGTATAAACTAAAACCTTTGGGGATGGTTGTAGGTTGAAGTTCCTTTAGCTTCTTTGTGGCATCTTCAATACCAAGTGCGGCTGCTTTTTCAAACCACTTTATTGCATTAGCAGTAGATTTTTCAACACCAGAACCATTTAAATACTGCCGAGCTAAATTATATTGGGCATCTGCATAGCCTTGTTCTGCCGCCATTTGATAGTATCTTGTGGCTTGTTTATTTGAGGAATCAACGCCATAACCCATGACAAATAAAAAACCAACCATGTTTTGAGATTTTGGATCTCCACTGTCTGCCAATGGTTTTAATATCTCAAAAGCTTTTGCATCTTGACCAGAATTAAAGGCTGCAATACCTTCTTCGTAATTATTAGCGTAAATTTGTATTGGAAGGATCAAGTATAAAGCCATCAACCACCTAAATTTAAATGAGCAGATTGGTTGCATAATGACACCAATTACAGGGATAACTACATGCCCCGTATGTATTGGTTTGGTTTGCAAACCGTGGTTGTTTTTTATTTTTTTACCCATCTGAGCTATTGATTTTTATCTCTTCTTCTTAAGTAGTTTAGTAAATCTATTCTGGTTATTAGCCCTAAAAATCTACCGTCATCGTCTTTAACGATGGCTATTCTGCCCTGATCGAATATAGGCAATAATTTTGCCAACGGGCTAGTGACAGGCATGAATTCAAGATTTGCGGTCATCGCTTTGCTCACAGGATCTTCAAATTTATCATTGTTATCATAAACATACATCATTACATCGGATTCATCGATGATACCCACAATTTCATCACCATCCATAATTGGCAACTGTGAAACATCGTATAATTTCATGCGTTGATATACAGTAGACAGTGTTTCTTGAGGACGCATAACAATTAAATCATTGCTTTGGTAAGGACGTGAAATCAAATCACGTAAATCTCCATGTTGTTCTACATCGATAAATCCATTGTCCATCATCCAATAATCGTTATACATCTTGGAAAGATATTTATTGCCAGTATCAGCAACAAGTGCAACCACACGTTTTTTCTCTGTTTGTTCTTGGCAATATTTGAGAGCGGCTGTAATCACTGTTCCTGTTGATGAACCACCCAATACGCCTTCTTTGGCCAACAATTCACGCCCGGCTTCGAAGCTTTCCTTGTCTGAAACTGCATAAGCTTTTGTGACCAATGAAAAATCTGAAATACTGGGCAAGAAATCTTCGCCAATGCCTTCGACTTTCCAAGAACCACTATCAGTGGATAAATTGCCTTCATTGATGTATTCCGTCAAGATACTGCCTACTGGATCTGCCAATATCATTTGCATATTGGGGGCTTTTTCTTTAAAAAACTCAGTCAAGCCTGTCATGGTTCCGCTTGAACCCACACCAAATACAATAGCATCCATGTTATTGTCCATTTGTTGCAAGATTTCTGGACCAGTCGTGTTCTTATGGGCTGCGGGGTTATCAGGATTGCCAAATTGATTTATAAAATAAGCACCTGGTGTTTCTTCAGAGATGGTTTTGGCTAAATCTTGATAATATTGCGGATGACCTTTGGCAACATCTGAGCGGGTTAGGACAATTTCTGCACCCATGGCTTTGAGATTAAATATCTTTTCTTTGCTCATTTTATCAGGAATAACCAAAATCAATTTGTAGCCTTTTTGAGCTGCTACCAGAGCAAGACCAATACCTGTGTTACCAGCCGTTCCTTCAACCAATGTTGCACCTGGTTTTAAATCACCTCGGTCTTCAGCGGCTTGAATCATGGACAATCCAATTCTGTCCTTTATTGAGCCACCTGGATTTTGATTTTCAAGTTTGAGATATAAATCACAAACACCTGTGTCTAGGTGGTTAACTTTGAGCATTGGCGTATTACCAATCAATTCGAGTACCGAATTAACTATTTTCATATTGTCCCCTTAAATGAGTATTACTGTAGAATGATTATTTCTACACGTCTATTTTTGGCTTTCCCTGCATTTGTAGTGTTTTCGGCAATTGGGAATTCTTCGCCCATACCTAATGCTTCAATTTGATTAGATTTTATTCCATTTTTGATTAACAAAGATTTGACCGCATCTGCTCGTCTTTGAGATAATTTTACATTCAATTGATTTGAACCACTACTATCGGTGTGCCCTTCTATCCTTACATTATTACTTGGATAAGTATTAATAAAATCAATAACTTTAGAGAAATTATCAACCGCTTCTTGTTTAATGGTCGATTTGCCAGAATCAAAAACGAAATCCCCAAGTGTCATCATCAAACCTTTGTCGGTTTGTTCGGTTGCTATGGAATTGAGTTTTCTTCGCAAAGACTCTGCTTCTTCAATGGCCAACTCTGCTTCTTGTTTAGCTAAACTGGCTTCTTCAGCTTGAGCTTGTGCATATCTTTTTGCTGCCTCTGACTCTTGTTTAGATAAGTTGGCTTGTTCTATACTATTTTGTGCAATCAACTCAGCTTGAGTAGCGCGTGCATCCGCCCTTTTTGCTTCTTCTTTTTGTGCTATTAACATCATTCTTGCGACTTCAGCATCATGTCTCGCAATTTCAGCTTCTGTTTTGGATATGCTTATTTCAAGTTTATGGGCGCGTTCATTTTCCAATACTATTTCATTGTTCATCCAGGCACATTCAGCTGCCAAACGAGCATAAGCAATTTTATTTCTAGCGACATAGATGGCTTGCTCTACATTTTTACGCTTAACTTGGCCGTTCATCAGTGCTTCGATTCGTTTCTTGGCTGAAATTTTTTCAGCCTTAGCGTAAGGTTTATATTTTTCATCGTTGATGAGGTTGTTATAATCTTTTTCAAGACTGGCATAGGCCAAAGGTTTAGATTTTCTAGCATCACTTAGGCCATAAGAGAGTAACAATATAATAGTTAATAATACTTTCATTATAATTGTCCTTTTAATTCATCTAAAACCTTTTTAGATTCTAAGTTCTTTTGTTGTATTTTCTTTAGCTTATCGTACAAAAGGTTAGCTTCATAGCGCTTTTTAACAATAGTAAAATCTACTTTAATTTCTTCTATTAATTTCACAAACTGCTTCTTTTTCCTTGAATCTTTGGCTGTCCTTGCTGCAATGACTTTTTTCTCAATCGCTTCCATTTCTATAGGTGCTGCATTTACATAGCCCAATTTGTATGCTTGATTGATTTTATCTTGCATCAATTGTATTTCATCAACTTTTGGTGTCCTCGCTTGGGCATTCAAAACAACAAAAAAAATGATGTAAACAATGGTAATAGTTTTAAGTTTTGGCATATAGGGTTAATTCATTAACAAATCTTGTCTATTTTCTTGTTTATTCGACTATAATTCAAGCATATAATTCAAATGCTGGGCATTTCAACTAAAATAAAAGCATGAATCGTCACTTTATAATTTTAATTTTTTCTTGTTTTGTTTGCCATACTTTGTTTGCTAAGTCATTGAAGGTCTACAAACATGTTGATAACAAAGGTGTAACGCACTATTCTTCAAAGAAACCAAAGGGTGTGAATTTTAAAATATTAAATATTCGTTGCCCCGAGTGTGTCTGGAAGAATACAGTCAACTGGCATACTACTCCATTGATTCTTGATAAATACGAACTAGATATTCAAAAATATGCAAGGCGATTCAACCTTAAACCATCATTGATTAAAGCCATTATTCATGC
>JAJRQG010000021.1 GCA_024280395.1 Gammaproteobacteria bacterium
CAATCGAAATCATGCCAATACCCCAGGTGCAGCAGCAATCTACCGACTTGATACTCTAAAAGATTCATTTGGTGGGAATTCAGGTAAAGCCATGTTGGTAAGCTACCAAAAACTCAGTCGCTATACCGAACAGCGTGCTAAGGACTTGGGTATATATTGTTGTTCTCATGCTCAGCTCAAACAATTGAAAGAACATCTGTATAAATTCATTGATTCTAACCATTAATTTACCAGTCTTTAATTAACAGAAGCCACATTAAGTTAAATTTTTAAACGAATATGCCTTAAAAATAGCATTTAATCCATCTTCACCAGCTACAATCACAAAATCACCTTCTTGTGCATCAATGGAAACTTTTGAGGTAATCTCGACCTTGGTCTCGCCCAGATAAAATGAATGTATAAATGAATTTTCTTTCTCGAATTTTGACTTCTTAGTTTTAACTTTGAGTTGTTCAATGTTTCCCTTGATGGTTTTCAATATTTATCTCCGCATAAAATTGACTGTAGTTTTAATCTTATTTACTAGAGTAGGCTTTGCTGGGTTAATAATTCAGTGACAATAGAAATCAAATCCTCTCATCAGTTTGTAGTTTATTTTTGTTCAAGTATTACCATTTTCCGAAAGATGCATTAAAATAGAATGATGATTGAATTTATCTTAAACGACAAAATAATAAAAACCGAAGCGAACTCATCCATGACATTGGTGGATTTTATTCGCGAAAACAGAAACTTGAAGGGAACAAAGATAGTATGTCGCGAAGGCGACTGCAGTGCTTGTACAGTGATGGTTGGCACACTTTCGAGTGACCAGAACAGTGTAAAATATCAAACAATCACATCCTGTATATCACCTCTTGCCAATGCAAAAGGAAAACATGTTGTGACTGTTGAAGGTTTGAATTTGTCCAATAAGCTCAACCAAGTACAGCAATCACTTAAAGACAACTATGCTTCACAATGTGGTTTTTGTACGCCAGGTTTTGTGGTCGCGATGGCCAATTACTGTTTGAATGACAAAGTAGAAACCGAACAACAAATGCTCGATGCCATCAGCGGTAATATTTGCCGTTGTACGGGTTATGTTGCGATTATTAACGCAGCCAAAGAGTTGGTTGAAAACTGTAAAGAACAAGGCAATAAATACACTCTAGAACAGTTGATTGCATATGATTTTATTCCAGCTTATTTTTCTAAGATAAAAAAGAGTTTAAAATCTATTCATAGTGAACATCAGGCATCTGGTAAAAAGATTATCGCCGGCGGAACAGATTTATACGTTCAACAAGCAGATATATTACTTCAAACCCAGAATTTACGTTATATCACCCTAGAACAAGGACAACCAATTGTGATCCAAGGCGATACCTGTTCAATCTCAGGGTTGGCAACCGTCACAGATTTATTCGATAATCAAGAGCTGCAAAAAAGCATTCCTCATTTACAAGATTTCTTGCGTCTATTGTCCTCCGAGCCTATCCGCAATATGGCAACGGTTGCAGGTAATTTTGTTAATGCTTCACCAATCGGCGATATGAGTGCTTTCTTTTTAGCACTTGATACTACTTTGTTGATTGCCGATAAAGATGATAGCCGCCAAGTTAAACTCAAAGATTTCTTTCTAGATTACAAAAAAATAAACTTAAAAGATAATGAGTCCATAGCCAAACTATGGTTCAAACTACCGACTAAAAACATACAATTCAATTTTGAAAAGGTCTCCAAACGTAAACACCTCGATATCGCCACAGCCAATACAGCTATTCATATCGAAGTAAAAGACAATAGGGTTATCAGTTGCGACTTATCTGTTGGAGGTGTTTCAGCCATTCCAAAATACTTAAATAAAACAGGTGAGTTTTTAATAGGAAAAACCATCAGTAACGACACAATAAATCAAGCCATAGAAGTGATGAATAGCGAAATTTCTCCCATTAGTGATGTTAGAGGGACAGCTGAATACAAAAGATTGTTGGCAAATCAATTGGTTAAAGCGCATTTTATTAAATTATTTCCTAATCATATAAAATTTGAAGAAGTAGCATAGAATAATATATAAACAGAGTGAATAGAAATGAAACAAAAAGAGTCATCTGAGAAAAAACTGTTAGATGTCGCAAAACAAAAGAGATCAGCTTACATAACCAATGCATTTCTTATTGGATTAGTGATTGGAGTTGTTATTTATGGAGTGGTGAAGAATAATTTAAGTTTTTTTGTATTAATCCCTTTGTTCATTGCTTATAAAGTATTAAATAAATCCAATAAAGACTAAACCTACAAAAGCACAATGATAAGAATAACAATGTATATAACTCGTTCTAAGCATTAGGATTTATATGATTAATAACAAATACAAATTGGGTTTCTTTCCGACTCCTCTACATAAATTGAACAATCTTTCTAAGATTTATCCTGACTATAATATCTTCATAAAAAGAGATGACCAGACTGGCTTGGCCTCTGGTGGAAATAAAACAAGAAAGCTTGAATACTTGATTAAACAAGCCATAGATGAGGGCTGTGATACTGTTTTTACCGCAGGAGCACAACAATCTAATCATTGCAGGCAAACAGCGGCTGCTTGTACCCTAGCTGGACTCGAATGCCATTTAATCCTCAGAGGCAACGAACCAAAAACCTATCAAGGCAATTTATTATTGTCCCAATTGTTGGGTGCTAAAATCCATTTTTCTGGTGATGGTAGCAAAGAAATAGATTTAGATTTATTTACCAAGAAATTAGATGCTAACAAAAACCCCTTTATCATCCCTATTGGTGGATCAAATGTTATTGGTGCTTTGGGCTATGTTGAAGCGGTAAGAGAACTGAAACAGCAATTAGATGAACAAAATTTAAACATTGACACTATTTTTTTTGCATCCAGTTCAGGTGGCACCCAGGCCGGTCTTATTCTTGGCTTAGAATTGTACGCATTAGATGCTGAGTTAATTCCTATTAAAATTGACAAAGATGAAACTCAAAACCTAGACATGGAAGCTGAAGTTTTAAGCATAGTCAAAGAAGGTGTAAAACTATTAGGAATTAATAGGAAATATTCAATCGCGGATATGACATTGAATAAAAACTATAACCAGGCTGCATATGGAGTATTGACTGACAAAGAAAAATCGGCCATTAATAAACTGGCTCTAACCGAAGGCATCCTACTAGACCCTGTTTATACAGGCAGAGCCTTTTATGGCATGTTAGATTTAGTAAAAGAAAAGAAGTTAAAACCCCATTCAAATATTCTTTTTTGGCATACAGGAGGACTCCCTGCATTGTTCGATTATGCAGAAGGCTTGCAATAGTTAAAACGTGATTCATCATGAAAGACTTGAAGCTCATGAAGATTTTTAACATCAAGAACTATTAGCCACAGAATACACAAACGGCACGGAGAAGTAAATTTAAGGAATGACAGGTGACATTCTATTTACCCAACCAATAAAACCTGTGGTTTTATTCTCTATTCAAGTATAATTCCGCTCATTATTTTGTTAGAGAAGTTTTACATACGATGAATAAGTTTAAGAAATTACTGGATAAATTTTCATCAGCTTGTGATTGGGCAAGCATTAGAGAGTACAAAGAAGTGACTGATTTGATTGTGGCTAGAAATACGATGCCTGACCAAATGAGTACAACCCAGTCACATGGTGTCATGGTTGAAGTTCTTTGTGCAGGTCAAATCAGCTATGCAGGGACTTGTGACTTAACCGATGAAGGCATCCAGAAGGCATTTGACAAGGCTTTGAATTTTGCCATTAAAACCAAGGACCATAATCTTTGTGACTTTGATGAATCAATTCGCCCTGCAAATACTGGTGAATATAAAACCAAAACGGAAATACCGTTTGAAGAG
>JAJRQG010000022.1 GCA_024280395.1 Gammaproteobacteria bacterium
ATTTGGACATGGGCAAACCCATCTGATTTTCTATAATCAAGCCAATCTATCAAAAACACACTCAATTAAATTATTTTTAAGTCATTGATTTTAAAAGAATAAATACTCTTGTCTAAATTTGTCAAATTTTGTCAGATATGATTGTATAGTTTCAGTGCTATACTTATACACATGGTTTTATTTGATATGAAAAATATACGAGACCTTGGCATAGCAATTTCTTCGAGTTATGTAAAGGTCACTAAACATAAAAGAAATTGCATCGCTGTTATGGTGCTAATATTTTGGATTTCTTATTTAGGAGCACAATCAGGTGGGATTTATTCCATCAAAAAATCCAGCATAAACAGTGGAGGCAGTACTTCTTCTGGTGCCGAATATTCCGTGCAGGGCATTGTTGGTCAAAGTGATGCATCAGAAGATCAAACGGGTGGAGATTTTACTGTGGGAGGAGGTTTTGTATCAGTAATTACACTGCCCGATCATATGTTTACTAACGGGTTTGAAAATTAATAGTTCAAGAGGTTAATATAATGAAAAAAATAGTATTGTGTTTATTGTTTCTCGCTTTTTATACCAAGGCACAAACACCTTTGGGCAGTGAATTTACCTATCAAGGTGAACTACAAGTGAGTTCAGTTCCTGCCAATGGATTGTATGACTTTGAATTTTTCATTTACGATGCGCTGACTTTAGGGAATCAAACGGGCACAATGTTGGTGGAGGATGTTCAAGTCAGTAATGGAGTTTTTAATGTCACACTAGACTTTGGCACCAATGTTTTCGCAGGCGATAAAGTGTGGCTAGAAATTACCGTCAGAGAAGGTGCCAGTGTTGCCGCTTTTCAACCATTAAGCCCTAGGCAACCGATAAACTCAGCACCTTATGCCATTCATGCACAATTTGTTGGTTCAGACTCAGTATCAGGGATTCAAATTCTTAATGGGTCGATTACCAATGTCGATTTAGCTGCTGACTCAGTTGATGCCTCTACTATCATACAAAATGCCGTTGGAACAAGCGAAATTATTGATGGATCAATTGGTTCTGTAGATGTAATTAGTACCGAAATTCAATTAAGAATAGCATCAAATTGTCCAGCTGGAAGCGGTATTTCACAAATTGCAGCAGATGGCAGTGTTACTTGTGTTTCCATTGCGCAAAATTCCACGACTACAAACTTAGTAAAAGTTATTGATCCTACCCCTAATTCTGGATCACTGTCTGATATGGTTTTTGGCTTAGATGGATTCCCTCGAATCACATACTACGATGAAACCAATGATGCACTTAAATTGGCCATCTGTGAAGATGAAAACTGCAGTTCAGCAACCACCAAAACGTTACAAGCATCTTTGGGTGGCTCTGCTTTTTCCGCTATGGCAATTGGAGACGATGGTACATTGGCTATTGCTTATTATTATACCAGTATGTCACAACTGTATTACATGAAATGTAGAGATACATCCTGCACAGTTGTTGAAGCAAATAAACCTTTGATTGGTGGAACTCAAAACCTTACTTCAAGGCCAAATATCGATATAGGCAATGGCTCGGTTTATATTAGTTTTTATGATTTTCTTAGTACTACATTGAAGACTGTTTATTGCCAAGCAGATTTGTTGTGCAACACCAAAGATGTATTTAATTTCATAAGTGGTGATGGAGAATATCCAACTATGGTAGTTTCACCAATAGACAATGTTGCTTATGTTTTTTGGCATTCTGGATCCAAAATAACAGTGGCGGAATGTAAGCCAAACTTAGGTGGTTCTACTACCATTGATTGCACGAATATTATCCAAATTGGAAGTGATATTTTAATTAATGGAGCGACTGTAGCTGCTCCTCAAGTCTATCCACATGCAATAATAGATTCACGAGGCATTCCTGTTGTTTTTTATTCAATTAAAGATAACGATTCAGATGAACAAGGGCAAGTAATACAAGCGTATAAATTAGGAATGTTGCGTTGTGAATTGAGTCCTCTAAGAAGCTCTGTTTGTGATTTTGGAACGACCGTTACGATTTCTAGCCTATCAGATCAGACACTGGCAGGAGATTGGTGCGACAACACCCGTTGCGAACCGCCATACTTGGATGCTGCACTTGATCCAGCAGGAAACATTTATGTGATCAATCACCGAGGTCAGTTAAAAAGATGCAATGATGAATTGTGTAACAGCATGTCAGTGGTGATGGAAACCACTGGAGTTTCTCAAACCCTCAATTCTCCTGATATAGGCTTGGAAAATGGTATTTCATTACTGATTAATTCAAACAACAAACCTATCATTGTGGGCCAATTAGAAAATACTCTCGGTTCCAGTGGCTTAATGGTTCGTACTTGTCGTGATAGATTGTGTAGAACACGATGATTTGATTGTATTAAATCAGCTTTTCCTAGAAACCAAATACTCAGCCAAATACTGTAAATAGCTGCTATCACCAGGCAACACTTGCAATTGTGCAACTGCATTTTGAGAATGAGATAAAGCCGCTTTCTTAGAATCATCTAACCCCATGATAGAAGGGTAGGTTGATTTATTATTAGATTCATCTGAGCCAACTGGTTTGCCAATGGTTTCTTCGTCACCGATGACATCCAATACATCATCAATAATCTGAAATGCCATGCCAAAATCATAAGCATATTGCCTTAAAGCTAACTTGCTTTCATCCGTACAATTGGTGCAAAGTAGCCCCATCATTTCAACAGAGGCAGAAATCAAAGCACCAGTTTTCAATTGATGAATGATATCCATTGAAGATTTATCGAGTTGTTTATTCTCGGACTCTAAATCCAGAGACTGGCCACCAGCCATACCCAAAACACCGCATGACAAACTCAAGAGCCTAATTAATTGCACGATTATTTTCGGATCGGCATCAATATAGCTTAATACCTCGAAAGCCATAGCCTGCAAAGCATCACCTGCCAAAATCGCCGTGGCATCATCGAATTGGACATGACAAGTCGGTTTGCCACGCCGTAAATCATCATTGTCCATTGCCGGCAAATCATCATGAATTAATGAATAAGCATGAATCATCTCAATACTGGCAGCCACATAATCCGCTTGGGCCAGATCAATCTCAAGAGCCTCAGCCGTAGCATAACTCAACAAAGGACGAATTCGTTTGCCTCCAGACATCAAAGAATAAGACAAAGCATTAACTAATTTATTGGATTGAGGATAGTTTTTGTCCAAGACATCTGCCATAAATGCATTAATGCGTTTCTGGTATTGACTGGTTTTATCTTGAAATACACCATCACTCATAACCACACCTCAATTGCATTTCCGAAACCCACACCACCATCATTATTGCAGCAAAGGCGGAACCAAATGACAGGACAGTCATTTTGCCATGCGAAGCAACCCAAAGGGCTTAAAGTAGGAGCGTAAAGAAAATAAAATCCTCTACCGTCATTGCCGCGAAGGCGGTAATCCACTGCTTTTATTATTTTTAATTGATTATTGTTATCCATATCCCTGCTTCAATTACAGAATAATAAATTGATTTCTAATTGTGCATTACACATTGTAGATTGCACATTGCAAAAGTCACTCATCCACTTCCGCCATCAACTTCTCGATTTTAGCTTCAGCATCAGCCAAAGTTTTCTGACAAGACCGAGTTAATTTCACACCTTTTTCGAAAAGCTTCAAAGACTCATCCAAACTCAACTCCCCAGACTCCATTTTAGACACAATGGCATCAAGTTCTTTAACAGAATTTTCAAAAGATTTGCTATCGCTCATAGTTTTCCCTAGAGTTGTTTAATAATGCTTGGTATTTTAACAGAGATTGGGTTAATTGAAAGTTTAAAATTAACCATTCACATGAACGCGGTAGTTGGAACGGTTTTTCCTAATAACTGATTAATTTTGCTAGATAACAAGTATTTTCCTTTCTGTGATTACTACAGAAAAAAAATAATTAATCTACTCAAACTCATTGCCAAAAACTTTATCCGAATTGGTATAAATCTGAAAATCCCTGGGTTCGGTAGTGACGATTAATTGTTTGAAGTCAGCATTAAAAGTAAAGCCTTCTACCTGTCGATCTGGCAGAGTTATTTGATCAAAAAGAGTGC
>JAJRQG010000023.1 GCA_024280395.1 Gammaproteobacteria bacterium
AAACTGTTGTTGGCTGATAATATTCCTTTAGAGCTACTACAGAACAAAAGCATCAAGGAAGCGATTCCACCTTTGTATGGTGCATTGTTAAAGAATGAGCAAGATGTTGATTTGATTCAACGCTTGGCATTTATGATGCGTAGGGATTAATTTTTAAGCATTGATATTTAGTTAAAGAAGCCTATAATAGTTAATACAACGTAATTGATAAGAGGATAAATGATGAGTTTATTAGAGCAAGCTAAAAAAATTCCACCCAAAGAACGTGTTGTCCTTGCCGAATTAATTCTCGCTAGTATTGATAGTGAAAATGAGAAAATCAATGAAGCTTGGGTTGATGAGGTTCAAAACAGAATGAAATCAGTTTCTGATGGCCATTCTAAACTATTAGATTTTAATGAGTTATATGCTCAAGATTGAAATCCATGAATTTGCTTCTTTGGAGTTTGATGAGGCCATAGAGTGGTACGAAAATCAAGCTAAGGGTTTGGGTAAACGTTTCAAGAATGAAGTGGTAAAAAGGATTAAATCCGCTCAGAACAACCCCAGTTGGTATCCACAAGAATCAAAGGGTCTTCATAAGTTCTATATACCCAAATTTCCATATAAAGTCATCTTTACATTTACTTCTACCCATTTGATAATTTGGGCAATCTGTCATTTGCACAGAAAACCAAGATATTGGAAATCTAGAATAAAATGATTATTTAAAAATAAGGAATAAAATCATTCACGCTGTGGTCGCCGTGCCACTGTGCGAGAAACAAATCAAATGCTAATCGACTATTTCTACAAACTCAAGCAAGCCAAAATACCAGTCAGTATTAATGAATTATTGACGTTGATTGATGCCATGCAACATGACATTGCCTTTGGTTCAATGGATGAATTTTATCATCTGTCCAAAATGTGCTTGGTGAAGGATGAAAAATACTTTGATCGCTTCGATCAAGCGTTTGGTGAATATTATGAAGGATTAAAAGCGCGTGAGGATTTAACCCAAGCAACCATACCTGAAAATTGGTTAGAAACCGAATTTTTTAAGAATCTCAGTGATGAAGAAAAAGCCAAAATTAAATCATTGGGTGGTTTAGATAAGCTTATGGAAACCCTAAAAAAGCGTCTAGACGAACAAAAGAAAAAACACGCAGGTGGCAATAAATGGATTGGCACTGGCGGTACTTCACCATTTGGTCATGGTGGTTACAATCCTGAAGGGGTGCGAATTGGTGGAGAAAGCACACATAGACGCGCTGTCAAAGTCTGGGAGAAGAGACAATACAAAAACCTAGATGACAATTGTGAATTAGGCACGCGTAATATCAAAGTGGCTTTGCGAAAACTGCGCAAATTTGCCCGAACAGGCGTGGCAGAAGAACTGGATTTAGATGATACCATCAAGAGTACAGCCAAAGACGGCGGCTTACTGAATATCAAATTAGTTCCAGAACGCCACAATGCGGTTAAACTTTTGGTGTTTTTTGATGTGGGTGGTTCAATGGATGATCATGTGCGAACCTGTGAGCAGCTATTTTCTGCGATTAAAACCGAATTTAAACATTTGGAGTTTTTCTATTTTCACAACTGTGTCTATGAAAACCTGTGGAAATCAAACCCCAGAAATTACCACGAAGATACCCAAACTCAAGACATCATTAATACCTTTGGTAATGATTACCATGTTATCTTTGTCGGCGACGCCGCAATGTCTCCCTATGAAGTAGCTTATGCAAATGGCAGTGTCGAACACAATAATCCAGAACCTGGTAGCCTTTGGCTGAACCGAATTAGAGACAAATGGCACAAGGCAATCTGGTTAAATCCCGTTCAGCAAGAATATTGGAAATACACCCAAAGCACACAAATGATAAAAGAAATTTTTGAAGACAAGATGTTCCCCTTAACTGTTTCAGGAATAACGGATGGGATAAAGTTTTTGTCAAAATGAAATCACGTTCATTGCGAGGAGTAACGAGGTGGCATTCACATAAATTTGATGTGAAATACAAAAATTAATTCAACTTAATTACACTAATTCAAGTTTTTAATTACTATTGGGATCCAGTGGATCTGTTTCAGGACCATTGACCTCTCCATCACGATTCGTATCTTCATCACCATCACTAACGAGGTCATTATCACTATCCGAATTTAACGGGTTTGTCATAGTGGCAGGGTCAACATCTGCTATGAAACATCCGCTAGTAGTATTGGTGCCAAAGTAGTCTAAACCATTTGGAATAGGGGAAGTTACACCTTTTTCTAAACCATCGGGCAAATTATCTGAATCTGTGTCACAAGCAATTGGATTGGTTAATGGTAATAACAACTTTTCTTGGCCATCTAGTAGGCCATCATCATCTGTATCTGCATCAAAGGGATCGGTTGCTTGTAGCAAATAAAATTCTTCGCTATCGCTTAACCCGTCTCCGTCAATATCTGCGTTTGAGATATTTGTTCCTCGACTACCCTCTTCGCTGTCACTTAGTCCATCTCCATCTGTGTCAATATTATCAATAGTACCATCACAATTGTTGTCTATGCCATCTCCAGGTATGTCTGTAGAACCTCGATTAATATCTGGGTTGTTGTCGTCACAATCATTTCTATTCAGAAAATAACCATCATTATCCATATCAATTTCGTCAATAAAACCATTGCAATTGTTATCCACTCCATCACTGGCATTCTCAATAGCTCTTGGGTGAGTAGAAACGGATGAATCATCACAATCGTTAATGCGGCTATCATAACCATCCCCATCTAAATCAAACGGAGAGGTTTCCATGCCATTTTTAAAGATTAAATCCATTCCGGCTTTACTCTCAATTGTTACTAATATAATTAGTAAAGATGTTATCAATTTAGTTTTCATTACAACTCCATTGGTTTGTTAGTTAACTTTTACGTATTGTTTATACTGTGAAAATAGAAATACCAGTATGGCAGATGTGTTACAAATGTCTATAATATATCGTTATAATCTGTTTTCAACAAAATATAATCGCTGAACAATGACTAGATTTCAAACATATATAGGCGATTTTTTTCTTTAGAAGCCTAAATATTTCTAACTAGAGATGGTTATTCAGATTATCCTGCCAAAATAAAATTATCCAATTTTCTTAATGGGGTTTTAATAGGCGTATTCAGTGCTTCGTATAAATCAATGTGTCTTAGCCAGGGATCAAGGTTTAATCGTTCAAGCTCATTGAGTGAATGATAATAGTAATAAGGATGCTGCCATTTCCATAAAGAATAAGGCATTACATCGCGTTTTTCTATGGCATCATTGATACGGAAAGTGTGTTTCCCAAGCTTTCTTGGCAAATCATTGTATTTGTTTTTAGCATACCATTGGTTAAGTATATTAGCGGTGTCCATTAATACAGGAATCTGTTCTCTTGCCATTTTTTTGAAAATTGAATCTAAATCTGAAGGAACGTCCTTGTTAACAAAAAAATTGCTTTTTATACTTTCTTTTGACACCATCCTAGAAAGCCATAAAAGCACATGAGGTGCTGTTTTTTTCATGATGTTTCCAGCGTAAGGATCGCGATAAAAATTAGAATAAAATGGCCCCAAAAAACTAAAGTCCGCAACAGATATGGTGTTTCCAAGTATAAACTTGTGATTTTTAAAGTGGTTATTTAAGTGGCCAAGTAATTGAATATAACTGGTTTCAATTGCAGGAATGTTTATTTTTGAGATACCTAATGATTTCAGTGCTTTTTGCTTTTTTTCGATGACCTTGCGATTCAGGGAGTTGTGAAGAAACTTGGGATATTTCGGGTTTGTGGTTTTGCTCAGTTCTTTTTGTATATACTCATTATTGTATTTGGGGAAATTCCAACGATAATGCATGGCGGGTATTGTTAGCCACTCATCGGTATAAACCTCTAATAATAAAACGGCCAATTTTTGTAAAGGAACGGTTGGAAAATAGGAGTTGTCTGGGTATTTTTTTTCAAATGTCTCAATGATGTCAGTGGTATCTTGAAGAATAAAGCCTTCAGGAGTCTGCACTACAGGTATAAATTTCAGACCTGTACGCGGTTTAATAAAGTTTTTCAAGACAACAGTATTAACCACCCTCTCTACGAAAGGAATGCCTTTTTTGTTGAAATAACTACAAATTTTTGCTGTACTTGATGAAAACTCTGTTCCATACAATACATATTTATCGTCAAGAGTTGGATAATCCTCATCCACTGCTTTTCCCCAATCCTATTTATTGGTAGTATAACATGTTTTTTAAGTTGTAGAATTTCAAGTTGCTTGAGCCAGTTCTTAGCCACTAAATTTAATATTAAAGTATGCTTTTAAATTGATTAAAATATACAAAATACTATAATGCAACCAATCTTTTCAACTGTCATTCCTGTGTAGTTAGGAATCTCTTTTGTGAATAGGCCTTGTTTGCAAGGAAGGACTGTTCATATAAGAGTTTATGACATGATTAAAATGTCTATTTAGGGGGCAATCTAATGACAAACAGTATTTCTCTGATACAAGCAAATCCACAACAGTTTATTCAGTTTTTAAATCAAAACAACATTAAACGTTTTTCATTGGTCTATGATAAAAAAGCTGACAAAGTAAATGTTTCCGATGTCAGATTACAATCCTTGGCTGATTTTGTTAACACCGACAAACGAGACTTTATGCGACACGAAGGGATGTTGTTTCAAATAAGTGAAAAGCACGATGTATTGTTCGGTGCTTTTATTCACAAGACCAACCGAGGGCAAGCATCAGGTGGATTACGTTATTGGCATTATGCAAGCATAGAAGATTTTTTACGCGATGGTATGCGCTTATCAAAAGGCATGACCCGAAAAAATGCATTGGCAAATTTGTGGTGGGGAGGAGGCAAAGGCATCATGGTGCACAATCCGGCCAATGATAAAAATGACCCCAAAATGCGTGAAGAATTGTACAAAGATTATGGGCATTTTGTTTCATCAATCAATGGATGTTATATTACTGCCGAAGATGTTGGGACTAATGAACAAGACATGGCGAATGTATTTTCCGAAACACGCTTTACCACCTGTATCCCAGCATCGGTTGGCGGTAGTGGAAATCCATCATCGGCTACGGCTTTGGGTGTGGTTCATGGCATGGAAGCAGCATTGAAATTTTTAGACCTGGGAACACTGGAAGGCAAAACAGTCGCGGTTCAAGGGATGGGTCACGTTGCAGAACCCATGATGGGTTATATGTTTGAACGCAATGTAGCTAAAATTGTTGCGGTTGATATTAACCAAGAATTAATCGATGAAGTCAAAGCCAAATACGCGAATAAAAATCTAGATGCGCGATTGGTCGATATCAAAGACAATTCAATTTTGTTTGAAGAGTGTGATATCTTAGCTCCATGTGCAACAGGTGCTATTTTGAATGGTGAGTCTATTCCTCAAATAAAAGCAAAAATTATCTGTGGGGCATCAAATAACCAACTTAAAGATTCCAAAATTCACGGTCAGGCCATTGCAGACAGAGGCATCACCTATGTGCCTGATTTTTTGGTTAATCGCATGGGAATTGTGAACTGTGCGGATGAACAATCCGGTTATATAGACAATGACCCCTATTTTTATCGCCATTTAGAACAAGACTTTGAATTTTCTGTATTTCAGACAGCGTTACGGGTATTGCAGCAGTCGCAATCATCTGATACTCCACCAGCCATAGTTGCCACTAAATTAGCTGATGAGCTTGCACTGGAAAACAATCCTATCTATGGTCATAGAGGATCAAAAATTATAGAATCATTGGTTAACAACCAATGGCATAAAGGCTAACTTCTATTTATAATATAATCGGCAAGTGGTCCAGAACTTGCCGATATTGATTTAGTTTTTTCACTCCAGCTGACCAATAACTCTTCTATAAAAAAAATATTGTAAATATAATTGACAAATATATAAGTGCTTATATAATTGCTTATATAAATATATTAGAGGTTTGTATGTTGCATCAAAAAGATTATTTTGATGAATTGGGTGAAGTGGCATTGGGCAGTCGGTTAAAACGATTGAGCGATAAAGTCATGAGTGATGCTGCCAGAATTTATAAATTCACAGGGCATCAAATGCAGCCCAAGTGGTTCACATTAATGTCATTGTTGAATGATAAAAAACATGTATCGGTTGTTGAAGCAGCTGAATATTTGGGCTTAACTCAACCTTGTATCAGTCAATTTAGTCGTGAAATGGATAAGGCAGGATTGATTCAATTCAATTCAGACCCCAATGATTTACGCCGAAAAATTATGTCTTTATCAAAAATAGGCATCAATAATTTTAAGAAAATGCAACCAGTTAGGCAGGCTGTTCGTGAATCTGCAATAGCAATATGCACAGAAGATGAGCAAGATTTTTATCAAGCCTTAAAGAAATTTGAAAAATCCTTACAACGTAAATCCCTGTATCAACGTACCTTGGAAAAATACCATGAATAATTTAAATGTGCCAAAAGAAAATCTAGAAGTAGAAATTGTTACCTACACGCCTGTACTGGCTCAGTATTTCTACAGCATCAATGCCCAATGGGTGAATGATATGTTTTATATGGAAGAGTATGATGAAAAAATACTGTCTAATCCACAAAAATATATCATAGATGAAGGAGGTCAGATTTGGTTTGCCAAACATGCCGAGTTAGGAATTATTGGAACCTGTGCAGTGAAAAACTTCGGTGATAACTGGTATGAATTAACAAAGATGGGTGTCTTAGAGTCGGCCAGAGGTCTAAAAGCTGGTGAAGCATTATTAAAACAAGTTATCAAAGACACCATGCAATGGAATGTTGATACCTTGTTTTTATTAACCAATTCAATTTGTGAATCAGCAATACACCTTTATGAAAAAAATGGTTTTATCCACGATGAAGGAATAAAAAACAAATTTACAGGACTGTACGAACGCAGTGATGTGTTTATGAAGTATGTGGATTAATTATTCAAAACCGTTTGAAAAAATAAGATTGGGTAATGGTGCAGGTGGGACAAAAGATAGGCAACGTGTACCACCAGTGTATAAAAAATCATATTGATAATGAGAGTCTTGGGTCCTCAATAACTCAGGACCTTGGTCAAAATTAACCAAATTAGCCTGATACCCATTACAAAAATCATCCCCTTGTTGGCTTTTTATATCTGTAAACTGTGAATAATCAAGATGTTGCCTGGATGGATTTGAGTGTCCATACCAATTATCTCCATGACCAGTGAAATCATACTCAATTAAGTATTCTAGATTTGAACTGATAACGCTGGTCGTTGTTAATAAACCGATTAACAACAGTAAGGCTTTCATTTTTTTACGGCGGCGCTATTGGTTAGTGAAATTACCTGTTCATCAGGACCGCCAAAATCATAGCGCTGAATAATCGAAGTGTAACTAAACCGTAATCTAACACTGGCTCTTCTTGTTACATTCTCAGGGATGTTGTTGTTTAACATGATGGGCTCAATTGCGATTAATTTGGCATTTATCATGTTTATGGTATATTGAAGAATTTCCGTTCCTGAAGGATTAAATTCTAAATAGCTTATTGTAACTGTTAAAAGTTCATTGTCATCTAAAGCTTTAAACAAAAAAGGAACTGATTTGGACATCGGAGTGGTAACGATTAAGGGTTCATGTGATGTTATACCTGTAGTTTGTATCAAGTGGTGCAGTTCATTGATTTCAAATGATCCTTCTTGTCCAGGTACAAGAACATCACCTACAAGTAGACCCTGACTTGCCCCATTAATTATCATGTATGAAGCATTAGATTGAGCTTGTATATAGGTGCTAAAAATCAGCATAAATACTATCGTAAAAAATTTAATTTTTTTCATAAGTTAATCCCTAATTATAAAGAAAAGATTTATTTTCTTTAAGATAGTACACTAAAAAAAATCCAAAATAAAGAATTATGGACTCGGAGTAAAAACATAGTTGTTAAGTTTTCGGTAGCAGTTATGGGAATTTGATATAAAATATCGACATGAATCATCAATTATCATTCAAACAAAAATACGCAGTCATTGGAAATCAAACTGCAAAGTATGAAGGCATGTTTATCACTGCAGTGAAAACCACCGGAATCTTTTGTCGACCGTCTTGCCGTGCCAGAAAACCCAAAATAGAAAATGTCGAATTTTATGGTAACGTGCAAATTGCCCTTCAAAATGGTTATAGACCCTGTAAATTGTGTAAACCTATGGGTAAAATGGACGAAACACCCACTTATATCCAAGAAATCATCAAAAACTTGCACAAAAACCCTTTTTTGCGCATCAAAGACCAAGATTTAAAATCGCAAGGATTAGAACCCAGCCATATTCGCCGTTGGTTTAATAAACACCACAATATGACATTTCAAAGCTATCAAAGAATGTTGAGAATTAATGCAGCTTTTAACAGCATCAAAAAAGGTGAATCTATAACTCATTCAGCATTTGACAGTGGTTTTGAATCCTTGAGTGGGTTTAATGACAGCTATAAATCTATTTTTGGAGGCAGTGCCAGTCAAAGTAAAGATAAAGCCATCATAAATATAGTGCGCTTTACTTCTCCACTTGGCCCCATGTTTGCCTGTGCCAGTTCAACAGGAGTTTGCCTAATGGATTTTACCGATAGGAAAATCTTAGAAGCTGAATTTAAAGATTTGTGCAAACGGCTCAATGCTGTGATTTTGCCAGGTACAAATCCACATCTTGAAATGGTTCAAAAACAATTGGTTGAATATTTTGCAGGAAGCAGAAAAACCTTCACTGTGCCGTTGCATTACCCCAGTACTGACTTCAGAGAATCAGTATGGTCAGAACTTCAAAATATCCCTTACGGAACAACACGATCCTATAAACAACAAGCCATTGCTATGGGCAACCCCAAAGCAGTGAGAGCGGTTGCAGCCGCCAATGGCCAAAATCGCATCAATATATTAATCCCATGCCATCGAGTGATTGGTTCAGATGGTAGCTTAACAGGGTACGGTGGTGGTTTGCACCGTAAAAAATGGTTATTGGATTTTGAAATAAAACACTTATAGCTTTTTAAATTCTAAGTTTTTTACACGTCCAGCATTCACTGTAAAACCAATGATTGTACTATTTTTTCTTATAAAGACAATTTCAGTTTGTTCTATCATGAACTTGTCAATACCCTCAATTTTTAGTTGTCCTTGCTCATTATTTTTGATGCGGGCAAATAACTGTTTTTCTTTGAGATAAATGATCACGGTTGTTTCTAATTCTGAACCGTAAAATTTACCAACGTATTCATTTAAATTAATATTGGGTATATCTATAGCGATTTTCCTTTTCCAATCTGAATCTTCTCCACTTTGATTAACGATTAATAATTGGCTTAAATCATTCTTGGGTTCAGTAAAAGTAAAACTAATAGTAGAATCATCAGGGATTTGATACAAATTTTCATTTATTCTTTTTAAGTTGTATGACTTATTATTCCAACTCTGATGTGCATGAAGGGTTTCATCTTTTATAGTAAGCTCTAATATAACACCTGGAGCAACTTGGTAGTTGCCAGTCAATTGCTTGAGCGGATAAATAATGGTATCTTTAGATTCGGGCTTGTTTGAAATTTCAGGTTCAACTGGCGAGGTTTCAATAAATTTGTCTTGCAGTATTATATCAGCTACTTGAAAAGCCATGTTACTGGGGTTGGCGTCTCCACGATTTGCAAATATAGCAACCGACATATGTTGTTCAGGGAATCTTAATAACTCTGCTCTAAATCCAACAAAAGCACCGCCATGACTGATGATTTTTAGACCTTTGTACCTGTCGATAAATAACCCAGAGGCATAGTCGAGAGTATTAGAATCATTTAATTTGCCCTGCTTTGTCATTAAAACCCAAAACTCTTTATTTAAAACTTCAGATTGATAATAAGCTTGATCCCACAATAAAACATCTTCTATTGTTGTAAAAATTCCTCCATCACCAATCATGTTTAAGGTTGTCATGTTGATTTCAAAAGTATTCTCACCTTTTGGAGAATAGCCAGATGCTCTATTTTTAACAATGCGATTGTGGTCATTATGGAAATGTGTATTTGACATTCCAAGTGGTTTAAAGATTTCTTTTTCTGCAAACTCTGCCATATTCATTTCAGCCACTTTATTAACAATTTGCCCAAGCAGCCAATAACCAGAATTGCTGTATAAAAACTCTTCACCAGGTTTGAAACTAATGTTTTGTTGACTCACCAACCACTGCATAACATCTGCATCTTCATAATAATCATCGTCTCGAAATCCCTTCAGTGCAGCAAGAGTAAGGTAATCTCTAATGCCACTGGTATGGTTAAGTAAATGTTGAATGGTGATACCTTTTGCATAATCAGGAAAACCAGGGAAAAACTGATCCAAGCTATCACTTAGTTTTAATTTGCCCTTTTGTGACAACAAAACAATACAAGCAGCCGTAAATTGTTTTGATGTTGAGCCAATTCTAAATACAGACTTTGCACCATTTGGAATGCCATATTCAAGATTGGCCATACCGTAGCCTTGGACATAAATGAGTTTTCCATCTTGTATTATCCCTAATGAAGCACCAGGAACATTAGGTTTGTCCCACTCAGCAAATATTTCATCGATTTCATTTTTTTGTGGGATTTCTGCCCATAGATTTAAAGATAAAAAAGTGAGTACTAATAAATGGAATAACTTCATGGTTTAATCCTAAAGATTGACTGAAAGTTAGGATTATACCAAATTTAATACTATTAAATGCTATAATTTATCTATGATAAAACAACCCAAAAACCTCTCGTCAGATTTACAAGGATTAAGTAAACTCACCATAGATGCAGTCAAAGGCACAACCCAAGTGGTTGAGTCATTGCACAGCACCATCAGTCAGTACACGTTCATTCTTGGTGATCCAAAAGAAAAAACAAAGGGCTTAACTGGAGCCATCTATAAAAGCATTAATGGCATAACCCATTTATTGGGTGAAGGAATCAATGCACTCTTAAACAAATCTAGTAAAATGCATGGTGATTATACGGGTGAACATAAGTTATCATCCACAAGAGAAGCTGTAGCGGCTGCGATGAATGGTGTGCTTGGCGATCATTTTGATAAAGGTGAGAATCCATTGGCCATTAATATGAGTTTTCGCGTCAATGGAAAGTCGCTGGATAAACAACAATTGGATGAATTAGTCAGTGTCAATGAAAACATCACAATCCTTATTCATGGCTTATGTATGAATGACTTACAATGGACAAGAGATGGCCACAATCATGGTGAGAGGCTGGCCGAAGACTTAAATCAAACGATTGTCTATCTTCATTATAATACAGGTTTGCACGTTTCTGAAAACGGCCGACAATTGTCAAAATTACTTGATGGTCTAAATATAAAAAAAAGCATTAAACTTAATGTTATTGGTCACAGCATGGGTGGATTGGTCGCTCGCAGTGCCTGTTACTATGCCAGCCAAAAAAATTACAAGTGGCTGTCAAATTTAAAGAAAGTAGTCTTTCTTGGCACTCCTCATCACGGTGCACTATTGGCAAAAGGAGGTCACTGGGCAGATGTATTGTTACAAATCAGTCCTTACAGCGCACCCTTTGCCAAGATTACCAAAGTCAGAAGCAGCGGATTAACCGATTTACGTCACGGTTATATAACCGATGAAGATTGGCAAAAAGAAGGAAACAGAACCATGATTCAACTGCCTGAAAATGTCCAATGCTATGCCATTGCCACAACAACATCTGCAAAAGACGATTCAAAACTAGCCAATGACATTGTAGGAGATGGATTGGTGACAATTGATTCAGCATTGGGTATCCACAAAGAATTCAATTTAAACATACCCAAAGAAAACCAGTGGATTGGTCGAAATATAAGTCACATGCAATTGCTGAGTAATAAAGCTGTGTCAGATGTGATTTGTCAATTTCTAAAGCAATAAGTGATGTAGATTCGGTTTTTTGATTAACTCATCGTTAATTAAAGGGATTTAAAAAAGGATGACTTTGTGCTAAAGTTATAACTGTGACTGACTGACTACCACTAAAAGGCAGATTTATGATTAGAAAAAATGACCATTTAAATATATTCTTGATATTAACATTGGTTTTGATTTCTTCTTTGGGTCAAGCTAAGCCATCCCTTGCTAGAATGACCAATGTACAGGTAGATTCATCTGGAAATCTCACTTCTCCTGATTTATACCATTATGTCCAGGCGTTACGATATTATAAAAAGGGTGATAAAGGCACAGCCTTAATAAGGTTTAAATTCTCTGCTGAATTTGGCAACAGGAAATCGATAAAATTTATTGGTTTAATGTACCTTGATGGAGATGGTGTGCCTCGTGATACGGTTAAAGGTCAAGCCTGGTTAAAGTTGGCTGCCAGCAGGGGAGACAGTGAAAGTATCAAAGTAACTAAACAATTTGAAAATAGAAATAGCGATCAAGAAAATGCATTAGTAAAAAAAACCTATGATGATTTAATAAATCATTATGGCAGAACGGTTGTTATAAATAACGCTTATAAATATTACAGAAGGTTTAAATTTCAAACACTAGATAAGCCAAATAGTATCAAGTTTCAGGGTAGAAATGTGGTTCTAAATGAAATGAGAATCATGCGTTTAACTCGCCAAATCAAAGATTTTTACTATGAAACGAATCAAGAAATGGGGGATGTGATTCAAGGGGAAATTATTATCAAGGAGTAAAACAAGGTATTGGCTTGGATGGTTGTTTATTTCATCATTGAATATTCAATTCTACAATTGAACTGTAACACAGGTGATAAATCCTTTATAATAGAGTCATTCGAAACATTCCGATTAATAAAGAGAATTATCATGACAAAATCCACCATCGTTTACACATTAACTGACGAAGCACCTGCATTAGCAACCGCTTCATTTTTACCCATCGTCCAAAAATTTACAGCCGCAGCAGACATAAAAATAGAAACTAAGGATATTTCTTTAAGTGGCCGCATTATTACTAACTTTGGTGATTTTCTTACGCCAGAACAACAACAAGCAGATGCGTTAGCAGAACTGGGAATACTGGTAAAAAAGGCAGAAGCCAATGTCATTAAATTGCCCAACATTTCAGCATCTATCCCACAATTAAAAGCAGCTATTGTTGAATTACAAGGTGATGGTTATGCGGTTCCTGATTATCCAGATGAACCACAAAATGATGCTGAAACAGAAATCAAAAATCGTTATGCCAAAAATTTAGGTTCAGCAGTTAATCCAGTATTGCGCGAAGGCAACTCAGACCGTCGAGTAGCAGCACCAGTTAAACAATTTGCCAAAGATAACCCACATTCAATGGGCGCATGGAGCAAAGATTCTCAGACTCATGTGGCGCACATGACAGATGGTGATTTTTATGGAAGCGAACAATCGGTGGTAGTTGAAGATGCTGACGATGTGAAAATCGTTTTGAATCATGCTGATGGAACAATGGTTTTAAAACAAAGTACTCCCTTAATGGCTGCTGAAATGATAGATGCCTCAGTGATGAGTATAAAAGCATTGCGGGCCTTTTTTGAGGCTGAAATTCAAGATGCCAAAGACAAAGGCGTATTGTTCTCCTTGCATTTGAAAGCCACCATGATGAAAGTTTCAGATCCCATTATGTTTGGACATGCCGTGACGGTATTTTTCAAAGATGTATTTGAAAAACATGCCGATACCTTTGCACAAATTGGTGTGAATCAAAACAATGGGTTTGGCAATGTACTGAGCAATTTGTCAGAAGTAGATGCCGACAAACGTGCAGAAATCGAAGCAGATATTGCTGCGTGTTATGCCAATGGCCCAGATATGGCAATGGTAGATTCGGACAAAGGCATCACCAACTTACACGTGCCCAGTGATGTGATTATAGATGCATCCATGCCAGCAGCGATTCGTTCATCGGGCATGATGTGGAACAAAGCAGGTAACCTACAAGACATGAAAGCCTGTATTCCTGACCGTTGTTATGCAGGTATCTACCAAGAAATTATTAGTTACTGTAAAGAACATGGTGCATTTGATGTCACCACAATGGGCAATGTCTGCAATGTGGGCCTGATGGCACAAAAAGCCGAAGAATATGGCTCGCACGACAAAACCTTTGAGGTGCCACATGCAGGAACAGTGCAAGTCCTCAGCCAAGATGGCGATGTACTGATGTCACATGATGTAGAACAAGGCGATATTTGGCGCATGTGCCAAACCAAAGATTTGCCCATTCAAGACTGGATTAAACTGGGCGTGACCCGTGCCAGAAATACTGGAGATGCAGCAGTTTTCTGGTTAGACCCAGAACGGGCACATGACAGAAATATCATGGCAAAAGTAGAAGAATATTTACCTATGCACAATACAGATGGTTTAGAGATTTCAATCAAATCACCAACAGATGCCATCAGGTATTCATGTGAACGTGTAACTGCAGGAAAAGACACCATTTCAATAACAGGCAATGTACTGCGTGACTACTTAACCGATTTATTCCCAATCTTAGAATTAGGCACATCAGCAAAAATGTTGTCTATCGTGCCATTATTGGCAGGTGGCGGATTGTTTGAAACCGGCGCAGGTGGATCAGCACCCAAGCACGTACAACAATTTGTTGCAGAAGGTCATTTACGTTGGGATTCATTGGGTGAATTTTTGGCACTGTCCGTCTCACTTGAAGACATGGGTCAAAAAGGCAATGCCAAAGCTTTGGTTCTTGCCAAAGCCCTAGATTTAGCCACCGATAAATTCTTAAAAACCAAAAAATCCCCCTCAAGAAAAGTCAATGAACTGGACAATAGAGGCAGCCACTTCTACCTTACAATGTACTGGGCACAAGCCTTGGCAGCACAAGATGAAGATGCTGACATCAAACAAAGCTTCACTCAATTGGCAGCCGATTTGGCCCAAAACGAAGACAAAATAAATGCAGAGCTTCTAGCCGCCCAAGGTCAACCAGTAGACATCGGAGGCTACTACTCCACTGATAGAACTATGCTCACAAAAGCCATGCGCCCAAGCGCTACGTTCAATGGATTGATAGATTAACTGAACATGGATTACCGCCTTCGCGGCAATGACGAGTATTTATGGATTCACAGCCCAATTCCACGTCACTCCCGCGAATGCTGGAAACACCTCTCCCTCGCCATTCCCGCGAAGGCGGGAATCCACAACACCACCGTCATTGCCGCGAAGGCGGGAATCCACAACCGCCGTCTTTCCCGCGAAGGCGGGAATCCACAACCTCCGTCTTTCCCGCGAAGGCGGGAATCCATAGGACTTTAAAATGAACAAACAACCCTGTGTTTACATCCTGGCCAGTAAAAAGAACGGTACCTTATACATCGGTGTAACCAGTGATCTAGTAAAACGAATATGGCAACACAAAGAAAAGTTTGTTAAAGGGTTTACTGAAAAATACAAAGTAGAAACATTGGTATATTTCGAACAACATGAAGACATGATATCGGCTATTACCAGAGAAAAGCAATTGAAAAAATGGAATAGACAATGGAAGATTAATTTAATCGAGAAGGAGAATCTTGATTGGAATGATTTGTGGTCTGAGATACTTTAAACATGGATTCCCGCCTTCGCGGGAACGACAAAAGGAAAGAACATGGATTCCCGCCTTCGCGGGAACGACAAAAGGAAAGAACATGGATTTCCGCCTTCGCGGGAAAGACAAAAGGAAAGAACATGGATTCCCGCCTTCGCGGGAAAGACGATTATTTGCGATTCCTTCCCCAGTTTACCGTCACTCCCGCGAAGGCGGGAGTCCACAGCACGGAACCAAATGACAGGATAGTCATTTTGCCAGGCAAAGTAACCCGAAGGATTTGTAGCAGGAGCGCAAAGATAATCCACCTCTCCAGCGTCATTCCCGCGAAGGTGGTAATCCATTGTTTTGATTTACTCTCAATTTAAGTTAAGATGGTGACCATGAAAATCACCTTGCAAAAAACTTTTATCATACTTTTCCTAATAACCTTAATTAGTTGTTCATCAGAACAACAACTCACCAAAGACCAACTTCTCTATCAATCCATCACAGAATTAGAAAACCGTTTTGAAGAACGCAAACTCGGGCGTATTGTGGAATATGTCAGCGAAAATTACAGCGACCAATCTGGCAGGAAAATTCGTGATATTAAACGGGCTATTCAAATGCAATTGATGCGCCATAAATCCCTACATGTGTTCTCAGTAATCAAAGACATAGAATGGACAGGTGATGAATTGGCCAAAGTAGAAATAGCCGCGGCCATGGGCGGAGCCCCCATGGAAGATGCAAGTATCTTACCGAAAGTACGGGCTGATATGATTAAATTCACCGTAGAATTTGTACTTGAAGGCGAAGTATACAAAGTTAAATCTGCCATTTGTGTTACCACCAATGCAATAATGAGCCACTCCACCGGTTGAAAACTGAGCCAGTTTAGCCACAATGGTACTTTTTAATCGAAGTGCCTATGATTACAACAGAAGAACTCATGAAAATTAAAATTTTATACAAACAAGGTTA
>JAJRQG010000001.1 GCA_024280395.1 Gammaproteobacteria bacterium
GGTTCAAAATTGACCAAGGCTGAAAAATTGGGGGTTGAGGTTAGGGATGAAGATTGGTTGTTGGGGTTGTGAATGAATTGCTCGGTTACTGAACTTGGAACGACTAAAGTTACGATTCCGTATGCAATTTGAAGTCATTCCATTGTGTGGTTGCTATTTTTAGAAATCAAAGTTCTGCATTTCTGTTAAACGAGAAACGGTTCTTTGCATTTCAAAGGACAGTTCATCACCTTGATAAATTTGAGAAAACTCAACGGTAGATAACACATAAAGTAGTGTATTGGTATCATATAAAACATCAATCAGTGTGATGAATCGCCTAGCAGTATTTCTGTCATCAATTTCTATCTCGGCATTGATGACCATGAAAACTGATTGGTATTGTTCGCAAATCTTTAAAAAATCGCTGGCATTTCTGGGCTGCATACATAAAGTTTCAAACTCGAACATGATGTGTTGCGAGCTTCTTTTAATGATGGGCAGTTGTCGTTTGTTTATTTCTATTGGTGATAGATGTAGATTGCTAGACCCAACCCTTTGGCTAAATAAATGCTCAAAATCGTTGGTGTTTTTATCATTGATGGGTGCAAACCATTTTTTGTTGGATTGTGATGATCGGACTCTGTAATCTAAATTACCATCCAGTTGCATGATTTTCATCTGTTCTTGCATCCATTGAATGGCAGGGATAAATTTTTTTCTTTGTAAGCCACCTTGGTAAAGGTCAACGGGATTGACATTGGATGTGGTGACAAGGCTGATATTGTTTTCTTCCAGTGCAAATAGGATTTTTGCCAATAGCATGGCATCAGTAATGTCATGTACTAAAAATTCATCTAAACATAAGATATTTATTTCTGAAGATAGGTGCTTAATCACCAAATCAACGGGGTTTTGTTGGTTTTTTATACTTCTTAATTGTTGGTGGAACCACAACATAAAAGCGTGAAAATGCTGCCTACGGATTTGCTTTGGTTCAATTGTTTCAACAAACAAGTCCATTAAAAATGTCTTTCCACGGCCAACTGAACCGAAAATATACAACCCATAAAACTTGGGTTTGGGGTTGAAAAACCAACTTTTCTTTGGATGGGTTAAATCCTGATACAAATCTTCAAAAGCCAATACTACCTCATTTTGTAGGGTGTCTTGTTTGATATCCCCACTTTCAAGTTTTTTTGTATAAATTTGTAATGGAGTCATCTATTCGTCGGTGGATTCTTCTGGTGCGGGAAGTTGGCGCAAGATGCCATTTTTTATTGCGCCTTTTAAATCAATCAAGCGTCGGTGGAAAAAATGCCCAGCCTTGAAAGTTACTAGTTGTGGCCTTGGATCCAAAGAATTTACGTAATCATAAACAGCTTTTGGAGTAACAACATCATCGTCTTCGCCTTGAATCACTAACCAAGGGCATATTGGCAATTCTAAATCCAAATAATTATAGCGTTCAACTGGTGGTGCAACAGTTAAAAATTGTGAAGGCTGGATGTCATAACAAGCCCTCAAGGCTGTATATGAGCCAAATGAAAAACCAGCAAGCCAAAAATCATACCCTGGGAATATTTCTTTGGCCCATTGATGGATGGCAATTAAATCATCGGTTTCACCTATACCGTTGTCGTGTTCGCCCTCTGATTCACCTACTCCTCGAAAATTAAACCGAATAGTGTGACAGCCCAGTTCTCTAAATGATTTCTCAATCATATGGGTGACTTTATTGGTCATGGTGCCACCAAATAGAGGGTGTGGGTGACATATAATGCCGACGGTTTTGCGGTCTTCAGTATCATTGGCTGGAGCACCTGCAAGGCATTCAATTTTGCCAACGGCACCTTGAATAAAGAAAGTTTTGTCTGGAAATTGTTTGGGGTTTTCTATCATGGCGTTGTTTATAAATCAAATATCTGAATTATATCATTCTTTCCAGGGAGCGACATATAACAACAATAACATTCCTGGAATTGCCGCAGCGGTACAGATTAAAAAGAAATCTGTATATCCCACTTTTTCAATAATGTAGCCAGTGGTCGCATTAATAAAGGTTCTTGGAATGGCAGTGATGGCTGTGAATAATGCAATTTGAGAAGCAGCAAATGCCTTGCTACTCATCTTAAACATAAAGGATATCACTGCGACAGTGCCCATGCCTACTCCCAAGTACTCAAGACTAATGACCATAAATAATTGGGTTTTATTGGGTAATTCCACACTGGAAAGCCATGCAAAGCCTAAAATTGTGATCATTTGGAATAGGCCAAATACCCACAATGATTTGTTCAAAGATATTTTGCGCATAACAAACCCTGCTATAAAAGCACCAGCCACCGACGACCACAATGCAGCTCCTTTGGCTACTGTACCTAGCACAGTTTTGCTAAATCCCAAGTCTAAGTAAAAGGGCGTTGACAATGCTGTTGCCATTGAGTCACCCAATTTATATAGCATTAAAAATATCAATAATAATATTCCGTGTCGAATTTCGAAACGGGCGAAATATTCTTTATAGGGTTCGATAATAGATTTTATGAGATGATTGTTGTTGATTTTAGGTTGAGTATTCTCTTTAATTAATATCGTTGTGACAAGACCAATTAACATGAAACTGGCAATAATAGGAAAAACATATTTCCATTCTATTTGGTCAGCCAAAATCAAACCCAAAGAACCAGGGATAAGTGTTGATGATCGCCAAGCGTTAACAAACCAAGCATTTCCAGAGCCAAGTTCATTATCATCCAATAATTCTCGTCTATATCCATCAATAACAATATCTTGGGTTGCACTAAATAAGATCATTAAGAATGATAGAAGCACAAATATTGGGATATGGGTGACTGGATTAAATAAGCCTAATATGGATATAATAATAATTAATGATACTTGTGTTAGAAACATCCATCCACGTCGATGACCAAATATTGGAATTGTATATCGTTCCAATAATGGAGCCCACAAGAACTTAAGTGTATAGGGAATGCTGACTAAACCAAATGCCGCAATGGTTGATAACTGCATCCCACTTTCTCTAAATAAAGCAGGCAGTGTGTTATAAAATACAAAATAAGGCATGCCCGAGCTAATTCCCAAAAGCGTAGCAATCAGCATTTTTTTATAAAAATTAAGTTTGTTTGTATCAATGTGAATCATGTATTTTATTATCACATAAAATTACAATTTTTGTCTTTGTTAGTGTTGAGTTGAAGGCAATTTATTGAATTAAGATTTTGAATTAACATAAAACTATTGCTAGAATCCATAGAACTTTGATTTTGTTTGTTAATATGCTATTGTTATAATGTAACATTAGGAATTGGAAGATATGATAACTGTAGAAGAATTAAAAAATTATTATCCTTTTAACAAGATGGAAGAAAAGTTTCTGCCATTGTTGCTGAATCAATTCGAAGTAATGGACTTTGAGAAAGGCGATGATATTTTTGAAAACGATGACAATAAAATTAATGCCAAGTATGTGATTGATGGAGTGGTTGAAATATCATACCCTACAGGCAGACAAAAAGTACTCAAATCAACCTCGTTACAATCTTATTATCCAGTTGGTGAAGTTAATACTTCTAAAAAGCTATCCTCTGTTGTTCAATCAAAAACAGCTAAAGTCATGATTATGAATAATATTTTCCTCGATCACTTTACAGTTTGGGATAATTTATTCAAAGAAACAGAACAAGACAGTCCGCTAAGAGGACATGAGTCATATCAATGGGTTGTTGGTTTGTTAAAATCTAAAGCCGTACAAATGTTGCCCAGAGGTCATGTTGATCAAATATTTAAAAACCTAGAGCCAGTTTATGTTAATGCAGGTGATGAAATCATTACCGAAGGTGATTCTGGTGATTATTGTTATATCATTGTTAAAGGTGTTTCTGAAGTTTATAAGTGTGTAGCAGATGGTGAAGAGATGGTTGCTACTTTAAATGAAGGTGTTTTATTTGGAGAGAATGCTCTTGTTTCAAAAGAACCAAGAACCGCATCAGTAAGAATGAAAACCAATGGTGTTTTGATGAAAATGATCGGAGAAAAATTTTCATCATTGTTAAAATCTCATGTGGTTAGGTGGTTGACCACGGATGCTACTTATGAAATGGTATTAGACGGTGCTGTGTTATTGGATGTGCGTGAAACAGACGAAGTGGCCAATTTGAGTTTTCATGATTGTGTCAATATTCCTATGGATAAATTAAGAGACGACTGCGAAAGTAAATTAGACAAGTCTGTACCTGTTGTTACTTGCTCAAATACGGGAATGCGTTGTGCTTCTGCTGCTTTCTTGTTGGCAACTTTGGGTTATGATGTTTACAGTATGCAGGGTGGTGTGACGGGATTGCTTAAATTGATAGAAAAATTAGAAACATAAAGTTTTTCTGAAACATTAATCTTTGGTGTGCAGGTCTTTCATGGCTTTTTCTAAATGACCGCTCAATAAATCTTCGATGATATTGAGGCTTTTAGTGATAGCAAAATCAATGCTAATTTCTTCATCTTGTGTTGCACGGTTCAAAACCCAAGAAACAACTTTGCTTTTGTGACCAGGGTGTCCGATACCCAACCTAATTCGATAAAATTCTCTTGAGCCAATCATGGCAATAATATCACGTAGCCCATTGTGTCCGCCATGCCCACCGCCTTTTTTTATTTTAGCAGTGCCAACGGGTAAATCCAACTCATCATATATGACCAAAATTTCTTCCGGTAAAATTTTATAAAAATTGGCCAAACTTGCAACAGCTTTACCAGAATGGTTCATAAAAGTTTCTGGTTTCAATAACCAAACATCTTGGTTGTTAATATTAACTTTGCCAGCAAATCCAAAGAACTTTTTATTTTCATTAATAGAGAGCCCATATTTATCACACAATGTATCAATAAACACAAAGCCGACATTGTGACGGGTCTGTGCATATTTCATGCCTGGATTACCAAGACCTACTATAAGTTTTATGGGTTTCATATCAGAGCTTCCTTAATGATTTTTCTTTCAATAACGTAAACAGCCCCATAAAAATGAGGCTGTTTAACAAAATAACAAGTAATTCTATGATCTACTTATGATTCTTCTTCTGCATCATCCTGCTGGCTAGATGGAACTTCAGTAGCAGTTGGTGCTTCAGTATCTTCGGTTTCTTCAGAAACTTCTTGTACATGAGAGGTCGCAACAACAATCTCATCATGTTCTTCAACGTCGCCGTGAGTAAATGCGGTTAAAGTAACACCTTTAGGTAATTTGATATTACTTAATCTAATGGCATCACCTTCTTTAAAGTCGACTAAATCTATTTCGATAAATTCAGGTAAATCCGCAGGCAGACAAGAAATCTCTACATCAGTGATTTGATGAGAAACAATGATTCCTGAAGTTTTAGAAGCTTCGCATTCTTCTTCATTTAAGAAGTGAAGAGGAATATTCATGGTTATTTCAACATCATCATCAATTCTTTGGAAATCCATGTGCATGATGATTGGCTTAGCAGGGTGACGTTGCATATCACGCACTACCACGCTTTGGCGTTTACCGCCAGCTGCTTTAAGTTCAAGAATACTCGTAAAGAAAGCTTCATCTTCAATGAATTTCAATACTTTATGGTGTTCAATTGAAATGGAACGTGGGTCTCTGCCTGATCCATACACAATACATGGTACCTTGTTTTCGCGACGTAGGCGGCGGCTCGCACCTTTCCCCAAATCATCGCGCAATTCTGCATCTATTTTAAATGTTGACATTTAAGTCTCCTAATCTTTATCTTTTAGAGGAAAATTCCTCTGTTAAATTAATTTCACTTTGCGACCAAGTGAAAGGCTTAGTTAGTCAACGTACATTTCACTGACTGACTCTTTATTGGCAATTCTTCTGATTGTTTCTGCAAGCATTTCTGCTACACTTAATTGCCGAATTTTTTTACAGTTTAGGGCGTTTTCCCTAAGCGGTATAGTATCTGTTACGACCAGTTCCTTTAGCCCTGATTTTTCTATATTGTCAATTGCATTACCCGATAATATAGGGTGGACACAATAGGCAATAACTTCTTTGGCATTGCGTTCCATCAATGCCGTTGATGCAGCGCATAAAGTACCGGCTGTATCAATCATGTCATCTACTAATATGCAGATTTTCCCATCAATATCACCAATAATATTCATTACTTTGGCTTGATTGGCTTTAGGTCTTCTTTTATCTATAATGGCCAAATCAGCACCAATTCGTTTCGCAATCGCTCTGGCTCTGACTACTCCTCCAATATCTGGTGAAACAACCACTACGTCTTTTGCATCATAACGCAGCCAAATATCAGCCAGCGTTAATGGTGATGCGTAAACATTATCAACAGGAATATCAAAAAATCCCTGAATTTGATCAGCATGTAAATCGACTGTTAATACTCTATCAATTCCAACTGTACCAATCATTTTGGCAGCTACTTTGGCAGTAATTGGCACTCTTGAAGATCGAGGTCTTCTGTCCTGCCTGGCATAGCCAAAATAGGGCATAACTGCCGTTACTGACTTGCATGATGCTCTTTTGCAAGCATCGACCATGACCAATAGCTCCATAAAATTATCGGCAGTTGGTATACAAGTAGGTTGGATGATATACACATCCAAGCCACGAACATTATCGATAATTTCAACAGCAACTTCACCATCGCTGAAACGTCCAACGTATGCCTTTCCAAGTGGCATCCCCAGATACTTAGCAATTTTTTGAGCTAATTTGGGGTTGGCATTACCAGTAAAAAGTTTAATACTACTGTCTACAATCATGGTGCTTGCTCGTATTTGATTATGCTTAAATTTTGCGACATTTTAATACTCATTGTCAATGAAGTAAATCATTGATTGGAGTATATGCAATATCAATACCGCTAATACAAATATGCCTACAAAAAGAAAACTTATTGTAGGCATGTAATATGGCTGGGACGGCAGGGATCGAACCTGCGAATGCTAGAATCAAAATCTAGTGTCTTACCGCTTGACGACGTCCCAATATCTATTGAAGTTTTAATTAATTTAACGCTTCATCAAACAAGGTCGGGTATTATATACATGTTGATTATTAAATCAAAGCCTATTTTAGGTTTTTATTGAATTATTTTAGACTGGCAAATTTGTGTCTTCCAATGTGTTGGGCATTGTTTAATAAATCGGAGTGCATTTTCCTGATCATCAAAACTAGAAAACAAAGTGGAACCAGTGCCTGACATGTAAATGGAAGAATACTTTGATGCGATGATATACATATTATTAACCTCAGGGAATTTTTCTAAAACCACATCCAAACAAGCATTTGTCCAATTATTTTGGTCGTTAATATTTTTAATGTCAATAGAGCTTTGATTCCTTATAAGGTGAATATCATTAAATACATCTGCTGTACTAATACTGGTTTCTGGAAAAATTAAAACAAAATAATATTGTTTGACAGAATAGGGAGTTAGCTTCTCACCTATCCCAGTTGCCATTGCTGAATGATTTAATACAAAAATAGGTACATCTGCTCCCAGTTGTGTGGCCATTTCTTGTAATTTGGTCAGTGTTAAGTCACATTTCCACAGTGTGTTCAATATTCTTAACGTCGTACCTGCATTTGAACTGCCACCACCCAAACCGGATCCTTGCGGTATTTTCTTATCTACATGTATGCCAATTCCATGCTTCACATTTTTATAGGGCTGTAATAATTTCGCTGCTTGGTATATCAAGTTATCGATAACTGGTAAGCCATCAAAATTACCCACTATTTCAATTGTATCTTGCTCAGTTAATATAAATTCCATCTTATCGCCCCAATCCAACAACTGAAAATACGTCTGCAATAAATGATAAGCATCTTCTCGTTTGCCCAATATTCTTAGCATCAGGTTAATTTTGGCACGACTAAGAACTTTCATTTTAGTTTATGTCCCAGTTATAGATGATCAATTTAACAGAATAGTTATCTTTAGTGGCTTTAATTTTTTTAGGTAATATGCCTATTGGTGTTTTCATCCATTTTTGATAGATGATTGTCCAACCATTGTCAGTTATTGATTCGAGTAATGTTGAATGCTGTTCTAAATCTTGATTGGTTCTATAACCACGTACCCAATATGCCAAACTCTGCCAAGGGAATTCCCAGCCCAGTTCATGTGTAATTAGAGCAGAAGCGTTATCACCTGTAATCTTCCCATTGTCTGATGATTCTAGTTTAGCACTATTTGCTGATTCTGTAATACTCCAACTGTGGCCCATGGCAGCTTTAAATTTCGCATTACTTGTGTCGTTATCAACGGTCCATAGTATTCGTCCTGATCCACTATTTTTCCCATCATTGATCGCCATTTTCCCATTAAAGGACCATGATTTAACTTGCTTCCATTGAAGAGGGTAGTCTATCGGTTTTATCTGATTATTATGACACCCATTAAGAATGATGAAACAACACAAGACAAACGCAAACTTGTATAATGAATAGTGATTCATAAAAATAAGTTCAAATATTTAAAGAATTATTATTCTACCGTTTTTAATTGGTTGACGCCAGTTCCAGCTAGAATCTTTAGGCAATCCCTTCGCGCATTTCAGCCTAATTGATTTATAGTATTTTTTAAGACTGTCAACACGGCCAATTGATTTGTATCACCATTTGTCAAACTACTCCATTTTATCCAGTCAAGTATTAGAACTTAGACCTATCCCTAACCGCATGAGAAATTCAGATAAACTATCAATGTTATAACGCTTGAAACCTACAATTACTGCTATGCCACTAAAATCGAATAGCTGTATATGATCACTTAACGAATAGTCCTATGTCTAATGCTTTATTACCATAACACTTAAGTATTTTTTTTATCAATATTTTATTCTTGAATAGACCTACAATCTGAATCTTCTGACAATTATTCTCTAATTGGATTATGTTCTTCATAGGCCATACGACTCAATTTGGCTTTTACATTTCGTAAAGCTTAAATTTTAAACCTGTCTGCCTAAAAAGCTCCATTCCAATTGGCCTTGGCAAGTCATGCTATTGTTCTTTAACCCCTCTTTCAAACCAAGAATTATCCTTCAATCTTTCTCAGTACAATTCATTGCAACTTATAAATTCATCGATTTTCATGTTTCAATAGTTAGATTATTTCATTAAATTATTTACCATCATACATTTGAAATTACCTTCTTCACAATAGAAGAGGAGCATCTATAATGTAACCATCTGATTTATCAGAGATTTTTGTGGTAGTTAGATTATATTCTCGTTTGTATTTGTATGTTTTTGTGCTTTTTTTTCTACATGCTTTAAACAACGGATATATTTAACTTTAAAAATCACCTTCTGTATTTATGTGAACTAGTTCGCATTTTCTAAAAAATATGATTTTTGACATACTGTTATTAATATAACAGTGTATACTCAATAAATGTTATTAATATAACATTCTATAGTGAATTGGTGCTTTAAATCAAAGCAACATTTATGAATCTTAAACTTGAAAGAGGTTATATGATGAAAAAAAATAAGAATAAAATTTCTATAAAATTACATAATATTTTACTATGTACAGTATTAATGTTATTCCCCATTATTGGGAGTTCTCAATTTAATGCTGAAATTGATGTTAGCATGCTCAATGGTAACAATGGGTTTGTGATGAATGGAGCAATTCAAAGTGATTTTTTTGGTGGGTCTGTAGCTTATGGAGGTGATATAAATGGAGATGGAATTGATGACTTACTTGTTGGTGCAGTAGGATCAGATCCCAACGGGTTATTATCAGGGTCTACTTACCTGCTATTGGGCAGTGTTATTGGTTTTCCTACTCAGGTAAATACATCAAATACTATTGTTTTTAATGGTGCCGCAGTATTTGATAACTCAGGATATTCAGTTAATTATGCGGGAGATATTAATAATGATGGAATAGATGATTTCGTCATTGGTGCCATTGAATCAAGTTCAAATGGAAACTCATTAACAGGCAGAAGTTATGTGGTATTTGGAAAGCTTGTTAGGTTTGCAAGCAGTGTTGATTTATCAACACTAAATGGGGCTGATGGATTTGTATTAAATGGTGTTGAACAATTTGATTTATCGGGTGCAACTGTTGGGTCGGCAGGTGATTTAAATAATGATGGAATAAGTGATTTGTTTATTGGGTCTATTAATGGTGGTTCCAATGATGAAGGTGAATGTTATATCATTTATGGTAGCTCGAATACATTCCCAAGCTCTTTTAATTTATCAACATTAAATGGGAGTAATGGATTTACTATTAAAGGAATTAATCCAAACGATGAAGCTGGTAGATCAGTTTCTTCTGCTGGTGACTTTAATCATGATGGAATTGATGATTTAATAATTGGGGCTCCTGGCGCTAATACAGCCTATGTAGTATATGGTACAAATAACTTATTTTCTCAAACTCTGAATCTATCAAGTATTAATGGCACTAATGGCATAGTCTTCAATGGAGTAACTTTTGATGATCAACTTGGAATTTCAGTCAGTAACGCTGGTGACATAAATGCAGATGGAATTGATGATATTGTTATCGGTGCTGATCTTGTAGATACAAGTTTTGGGGTAGATGCAGGTGCAAGTTATGTTGTATTCGGAAATGGAAGTAGTTTTCCAGCACCATTTAATTTATCTTCAATAAATGGCAATAATGGATTTGTTTTACAAGGGAATGGAACAAATGATAACTCTGGAAATACAGTAAATAGCGCAGGGGATGTCAATTCAGATGGTATAGATGATATAATCATTGGAGCAAAAAAAGCGGATGCTAATGGAATAGATTCTGGTGCAAGTTATGTCATATTTGGCAGTCAAACTCCATTTGATTCGCATATCAGTCTAACAAGCTTAGATGGAAACAATGGCTTTTCTATTTACGGATTATCAGCAGGAGACATGCTAGGTTCCTCAGTAAGTTATGCTGGTGATATTAATGAAGATGGTCTTGATGACATTATAATTGGTGCAAATAATGATGATCCAAATGGCGCGGATTCAGGAGCTGCTTATATTATATACGGAAGAAAAGAATTGGTATTTTCAGATGGTTTCGAATAATCAAGAATTGATATTAATTTAATGAATAGAGCCCATGTTTTAACAATTGAGCACCACACAAGAGCCTTTTTATCGAGCCATGGTTCTCTTTTGTTAATTGTGGAGTTAACTCAATGAATTTATTATTTGATATGTCCAACGGCCATGCACAAAGAATATTTGAAACGCCCTGTTCCAAGGGTCCCGATGACTTATGGATAACAGTATTGATATTGGCATCAACATACACAATTCCAAGTGCAACACCATCAACTGAACCATCTGAAATAGAATTGGTTACTTTGTATCTTCCAGTCAATTCACCCTTTGTGGTTTTATATTGCCAAGTTTGTATTTGATGGTTGAATTTTTTCAAAGGCCCCAGTTTTAACCATGCTTTATTGTTGTTGTTTTTTGATTTAAACTCGAGTTCAACAAAAGTATTTTGATTATCAAGCCCGTCATAAAAAGTAGCAATTTGGATAGATTGATTCCCAAGTTTTCCAGACCTCAATGAAGGTAAATCATAGGAAACAAACTCAACAAAATCTTTGATTTTAGGTAAATCATTGTTATTGACACATCCAGATAATGATATTCCCGTTACAACCAAAAATAAAAAAGAAAGTTGGGACAACTTAAGTTTATGATAATCATCATTGACAATAGCTTTGATTCTTTGCTTTAACAGACTTTGTTTGCATGACATGAAAGGTACCAAAGATAATTCTTTGTCATTTTTGGGGAGAATCAATAAAGTGTTTGCATATGAACTTGCGTTGATACCTTCAGAAACAAGTTTTTTGTCACATGCCAATTCAATAAGGTATTTATGTTGCGTATATAAATATTTCATTAGGGGATGAAACCAATACACAATTGAGGCCACAGAGGATAAATACAATAACCAATGGTCTTTTCTTCTATAGTGACATATTTCGTGTTTTGCAATATTTTGAATATCTTTTACTGCCCATTGGAGAACATGAGTTGGCATAACTATTTCAATAGATTTGATGCTCACAAATAAAAAGGGGACATTGATTAAATTACTGATATTATAATTTATGGTTTTTCCTTTTAATGATTTTAATAAATAAGGTTTATGAAATACTTGAGAATGTTTAATAATTCTCTTTAACTCAAAAATCTGTTTGATATACCGAAAAACCTGAATAATCAAACCAAGCAACCAAACAAACAAAAACAAATATGATACAAAAATTTTAAAAAAAATATCAGATTTAGGTGCTTCTTTTTCATTTTTCATTTTTTTTTGGGAACTGAGGTCAAGATGGTTATCTGCTATATTAGGACTTTGATAGAACTTTTGTGTCGGTGAAATGATTTCAGAGTTTATAACTCCTGAAAAAACAGATCCAGCTTTATTAAGATTAAAAGAAAGGGGGGTATAAGACAATAAAGGAAAAAGTAAACTCACTAAAAAACCAAAAGCTAATATTTTATGCCTTAAATTTGGACTATTAAATCGAAATAAATACAATGCGCATAGACAAATAATAAGAATTATCGATGTTTTAATAAGTACAATTAACATACTCTTTATTTATCGCCTTTATTTTTAAAATTTTCAATCATTAAGGCCAATTCTTCAAGTTCTTTTTTATCAATATTCAATGAATCTTCATCTATAAAAGTTGCTACTGCATCAGTAACTGAGCCTGAAAAAAAGGTATTAATGAGTTTATTGAACATCTGACTAGCTGCAATTTCCTTTTTTATCAAAGGTTTATATATGAACTGATTGCCTTTAGTATTATGAACAGTATAGTTTTTTGATTCTAAAGTTCTGAGAATTGTCCTAACAGTGGCATTGTTTAAATCTCCAGACATATACTTCTGTATTTCATTGGCACTGCATGATTCAAATCGATAAATGAGGTTCATTGCCTCTTCTTCTCTTTGTGTTAAACCATCCAAGCTGCCTTTTCTTCTTCCTCGTGACATAAAAAATTAATAAATTAAAACTTTATTATGCTCTTTATAATAATAAATCACAACTATCGTTATTAAATTAACACTAAAAAATAATGCTGAAATTTATATTAGTTGGCTAAATACAGTCTTTGAATCCATCAGAACGCATAAGTTTATTTTTCTTTGATTGACATGGCTTGCAACAAAACGAATAACACAAATTGTAAAGATATCAGTCAAGTGTCCAGAGATATGTGTGTAGTCCTAAGTCCTTTACATTGTTAAACGCCAAGCTAAATGAGGCACTCATTGCGTCATTAGAAAACTCACCAAAATTACAGTTATCTCTATTTGCATCATACTTTTAAAAATCATCATTCGATAATTCATTGAATCATTGGGTTTTCGATGAATGCAAAACCCTATAAGAAATTTAATAACTAAAGTACACATTTGATGAATAGATACTGTTTTTGTGAAATTTAACTGCTTTTATGTACTTAAACAAAACTACTTTTTGCTGGGAGTATCTTCACCACATCAGAAAAAATCCCAGCTGCAGTTACATCTGCTCCCGCTCCATATCCACGCAGAACCATAGGAATGGGTTGGTAGTATTGACTAAAGAATGATATGGCATTTTCGCCGCACTTAACTGAGTATAGAGCTGATGTGTTGGCTACTTTTTCAATTTTAACCGTGCATTTACTATCTTCAACGGTACCGATATAGCGTAGCACGGCATTTTCTGATTGTGCTTGATTACATAAATTTTGGATTGAGTCATCAAGACTTGGTAGTTTCTGCATAAATTCATCAACGCTTTTGCATTCTTCTAATTCTTCGGTTAATAATGAGTCAATTTTTACATCCCTAAGCTCTAGATCTAGTCCTGCTTCACGCGCCACGATTAATACCTTTCTAGCTATATCCATTCCAGAAAGGTCATCTCTTGGGTCGGGTTCGGTGAAGCCTTTGGATTTGGCGCGAATCACAGCTTCAGATAAAGGGAGTCCTTCGTCTAATTTGCCAAAGATATAGGACATGGAGCCCGACAAAATGCCTTCAAATTTAACCAAAGTATCGCCTGCACGAATCAAGTTTCTGAAGGTATCAATCACGGGCAAACCTGCACCCACATTGGTTTCATAATTAAATTGGCGATTGGTTTGAATAGCTTTGGTTTTTAATTTCTGATAGTATTGCATGCTCAATGTATTGGCTTTTTTATTGGCGGCAACTATATGATAGCCAGCTTCAAAGAAACCTAAGTAAGCTTCTGCGATGCTTGTTGATGACGTACAATCAACGATGATCGGGTTAATCATATTGGAGTGTTGTCGAAAGGCTTTTAGCTTTTCGTGGTTAAAACTTTCAAGTTCGGTAGACAATAGCTGCTGGTAGTTTTCAAGGTTGATGCCGTCTTCTTTGAGTAATGCACCTTTAGAATTAACAATACCGCAGACTTTAATGCTAATGTTTTGCTTTTCTAAGAATGATTGCTGTTTTTGTATTTGCTTTAAGAAGGCATCTCCCACCAGTCCACAACCAATTAAGATAATTTCTACTTGCTGTTTGGCATCAAAGAAAAGTTGGTGGCAACTTTTTAATCCGCGTTTGACTCTGTTTTCTTCAACTACAGCTGAAATAGACCGTTCATTTGAGCCTTGTGCGATGGCAATGATATTGACATTGGCAATGGCAAGTGCTTGGAAAAATTGCGCGGCTGTTCCGCGACGTTTTTTCATGTTATCAGAAATCAAAGTTATCACAGCCAAGCTATCTTTGAATACAATAGGTTCTAACAATTCATTTTTTAATTCTAAGGAGAAGTTATCTTCTAAAGTGTCTTTTGCCAATTGTTTGGTTTCTGTATCGATACAAAAGCTGATGGAGTACTCTGAAGAAGATTGAGTAATCAAAACTATACTAATATTTTGCTTGCTTATGCAATCAAATACACGAGCAGCCATGCCAACCATACCTTTCATACCTGGGCCGCTAACGGTTACCATTGACATATTGTGCATACTTGATATAGCAGTGGCAAAATTATTTGTGTTATACGAGCTGTGGCTGATGGTTGTGCCTTTGCTGTCTAAATTAAATGTATTGCGAATTACACAGGGAATATTAGCTTGCATCAAAGGAGTAATGGTTTTTGGGTGTAATACACTGGCACCAAAATATGATAGCTCCATAGCCTCGTAATAGCTTAATTGGGGCACCAAATACGCCGAACTGATGTCTCTTGGGTTGGCATTATAAACACCATCGACGTCTGTCCATATTTGACATGCATCAGCATTTAAACTAATAGCACATAAGGCCGCAGTATAGTCAGAGCCGTTGCGCCCTAGGGTGGTGGCCTTACTGGTTGAACTGGATGAGGCAAAACCTGCCATTAATAATACCTGGCATTTATTGTTTTGATAGAGTGCGAAATTTTCTTTGGTTTTATCAATAGCTACATCACCGGTGAAGGGGGATTCAGTCGTGATGATACAACTTCTTGAATCTATAATTTGTACCGTTAAACCCAATGATATTAACTGTGAATACATGATACACACGGATAATTGTTCGCCCAAAGTAATCAGCCATGCATAAATATCATTTGGACACTGTTTTAACAATGCGACTCCTTGAAGTTTGGCGTGGGCCTCTTGAAACAAATAATTGATGTGCGTTTGTTGTTTTTGTGCTTCTAACAGGCAAGCACAGTTGAGTTTTTTTAGCGTTTCGTGGTGCTTGTCTTCTAGTGTGATTAGTAAACTTTGCCAATCATCGTCATTAATAGCAGTTTCAATGATGTTAATTAATTCATCAGTGACTTTACCCATGGCTGATAATATTACGGCTAATTTATTTGACTGGGCTGATTGAGCAATAATATTTGCAACGGATTGAAGTTTTTCAGCTGAGGCTAGTGAGGTTCCACCAAATTTTTGTACTAACATTATTAAAGGTTATAGTTGTGTAAAGCTGAACTATAACAAATGATGGCGTAATCCTTAAGGAATCTCTGAAAAATAGAGGAATCTCAGTGAATAAAAATATTTAGAATTGTAAAATAAGTGGGTTGGAATTTAGAGGTTATGTTGAAACTTGATGTATTGAACATCGCCAGTTAAACCGTCTAGAGAGTTTGGCACATTGGATTGACTGTTTTTAATGCGTTGTTTAGATCCGAAAGAGATGGTGGTGTCATCTGAAAAATACCAGTCTAACTCGATCCCCAAACGTGTATTATCAATCATACCCACATTGTCCTCTAAATAAGTATCTGTGAGTAGTGACGCACCAAATCTGGCTTTTCTAAAGCCCAATGCAAATGAGCTGGTATTAACTTCAGGCGTGTTAAATCCAATCAGATTAGCATCAGCCAACAGGCCGTAGTTAAAACCAATATTCAGCTCGGAATTATTTCCCATACCGAATTTTGATGAAATGCCAAAATTATAACCAGAAATATTGCGATTTGTGTCTAGTGATGGACTCTGGTAAGGTGTGGCATGCTTGGCGAAAGTTTTACTCAAGCTTTTACTGTATTTGAATGCTGTGTTGGTGGTTTTTGGAGTTGGCTCGGAGTTTAATCTGCTTTCAAATAAGTTAAGGTTGATAATAATTGAGTCTGAAAGATTCCATACAATCCCTATCTCATTGCCAAAATTAGTATTTTTGTTTGCTTTCAATGTAAAAACAGGTGTGTTTTTTTTGTGATTAGCACTAATCCAGTCATCATTCACGTTGAACTTATCAGTACTTGTGCCAAGTAACGAAAAAGAAATTTCTGAATCATTTTCCTTGGCGTGTAAGTTTGTGCCAAAAAGGGCAATAAGAATGAAAAACTTAAAATTTCTTATGTTCACTTATTTTCTAACCTTATAATCACTTATTTAACAGTTGCTTAGAGCAGATTATTCATGAGAAGTTCCACGAATAGTTTAATAGTAGCAATTATAATGGTTTTTTTCAATAAAAACGTGATGAGTTTCAAATATAAGAAAAATACTTCTTTTTAAGACATGGTAAATCTATATTTATGCAAATAAAGGATACAATAGCTCTTCTTTGTGTTGTTGTGTTTCATAAGTAACAAGTTCCCAAGCATCGGTTTGCTTTAACAGGGTTCTTGCCAATTGATTATTTAGAGCATGTCCAGATTTATAACCATAAAATGAACCAATTATTGGGTGTCCTAATTGAAAAATGTCGCCAATGGCATCAAGAATTTTGTGCTTTACAAATTCGTCTTCATAACGCAGACCATCTTGATTTAATACTCGGTAATCGTCGAGAACAATGGCATTGTCCATACTTCCACCCATTGCTAGATTATTATCTCTTAACATTTCAATATCACGCATAAAACCGAAAGTTCTTGCACGTGAAATTTCTTTGACGAAAGCATTTGTATTTATATTTATTTCTTTTGACTTTGTGTGGTCTGAGAAAGCAGGGTGGTTGAATTCAATTTCAAATTTAAGTTTGTAACCATTATATGGTTCGAAACGTGCTATTTTGCCATCGTGATTTACTTCAACAGGTTTAGTGATTTTGATGAATTTTTTTGCTTTTTCTTGAAGTTTTATACCCGCAGATTGAATGAGAAATACAAATGGACCAGCACTTCCATCCATTATTGGAACCTCTGACGCACTTAATTCGACAATACAATTGTCGATACCCATTCCACTAAAAGCGGCCATCAAGTGCTCAACTGTAGAAACTCTAACACCATTTTTGATGAGTGTGGTCGACATACTCGTATCGCCTACGAGTTCAGCATTGGCTTTTAATTCAACAGGTTGTGTAAAATCTGTTCTGGTAAATACTATGCCAGTATCAATTGAAGCCGGCTTTAAAGTAATATATACCTTCTGGCCTGTATGTATGCCAACTCCAGTCGCTCTTACTGTGTTTTTCAGGGTTCTTTGTTTTATCATTATTATTTTTTTAAATACTTTACAACTCTAAGATTTGCGAAGTTTATCACATTTCCCCCATTTTGACAAAAACACAGTTGTATTTATACAACCTATTGTTGGATTTATACAACAAATGCGTATTGTAACCTCGGAGGTGAAGTTACAATACTGTCCTAATTCGCACTCAGTAACTTTATTTAGTCAGCTTGGTTTCTTAAAAAAGCTGGGATATCTAAATAGTCCTCTGACATCATTGGATCTTTGTCTGCTTTGATAATTTCATTGTCCTGACTGGTGTTAATATGTTGTGCAACAGCAGCACTGCTGTTAATCCTTGGTTTCATGTATGAAGGTGAAATCTCTACTTTCTCTTGCGGTTGATTGGTCACCAATTTGACAGTACTTTCAGCTTTGCCATTGATTCCGGTGGCTACAACTGTTACTCGAATTTCTCCATCCATATCCATATCAATAGCAGTTCCAATGACCACTGTTGATGTGTCAGACGTGTATTCTTCAACCATTTCACCTATTTCTTGAATCTCACCAAGGGTTAAGTCCATACCTGCAGTAATGTTAACCAAAATACCTTTAGCGCCGTGCATATCTATGTCTTCTAGTAATGGACTGTTAACTGCAAGCTCTGTTGCTACTGCCGCTCTATCATCGCCTCGACCTATGCCTGTGCCCATCATTGCCATGCCCATTTCTGACATGACAGTTTTAACATCTGCAAAATCGACATTAATCATCCCTGGACAAGTAATTAAATCTGAAATACCTTGAACTGCACCATGTAATACATCATTGGATGCTTTAAAAGCACTGAGCAATGATACATCTCTGTCAAAATGTGACAGCAATTTGCTATTAGGAATGGTGATTAATGAATCAACATACTGCTCTAATTCTTCTATGCCTTTTTCGGCAACCATCATGCGTCTCTTGCCTTCAAAAGGAAAGGGTTTTGTGACAACAGCAACAGTTAGAATATTCATTTCTTTTGCTATCTGGGCTACAACTGGCGCAGCACCTGTGCCAGTTCCTCCTCCCATACCAGCAGTAATAAAAACCATGTCAGTACCGGTAAGTACTTCTTTGATTCTTTCTCTGTCTTCAAGAGCTGCTTGACGACCCACTTCTGGGTTAGCACCAGCACCCAAACCTTTTGTCACATTTTGCCCTATGCGAATGACATTTTTACAGTGTGTCTTGTCTAATGCCTGTACATCTGTGTTGGCACAAATGAACTCTACGCCTTGAATGTCTGCTTCAACCATTTGTTGTACAGTGTTGCCACCGCCGCCGCCTAGTCCGATTACTTTGATTACAGCTCCGCAGCTGTCGGTTTCCATTATTTCAAACATTTTATTACCTCCGAAAATGTTTTAGTTAAAAATATAATATGAGTTCTTTTAAAATTCAGAAAAGAACCATTTCTTAAATTTGCTAAACCAATTGTCTGTTTCATTGGAATTGCTACCACTCTTTTCGTTTTTACTTCCATAAAGAAGTAAACCGACTCCGGTTGAATGTACAGGATTGTTTACTACTTCTTTTAATCCTGATATATTCTGTGGTGTACCGATTCTTACTGGTAGATGGAATATTTCTTCAGCCAATTCGACTGTTCCTTCCATTTTTGATGCCCCGCCAGTTAAAACTATTCCAGCGGCGACTAAGTCTGAATAGCCGCTTCTTTGTAATTCTGCTTGTACCAAGGTGAATAACTCTTCGTATCTTGGTTCGACTACTTCTGCTAAAGTTTGCCTGGCCAATCTTCTTGGTGCTCTATCTCCTACGCTAGGAACTGAGATGGTTTCTTCAGCTGATGCAAGTTGTCTTAAAGCACAGGCATATTTTAATTTTATTTCTTCTGCATATTGCGTAGGAGTTCGCATGGCAACCGCAATGTCGTTTGTCACTTGATCTCCAGCAATAGGTATGGCTGATGCGTGTCTGATTGCACCGTTGGTAAATACAGCAATGTCGGTTGTTCCTGCACCGATATCCACCAAGCAAACACCTAATTCTTTTTCGTCTTCAGTTAGTACAGATTCAGATGAGGCTAATTGTTCTACTATTAATTGATCAATGTCTAATCCGCACCTTGCTACACATTTTGATATATTTTGTGCTGCTGAATCAGAGCCAGTGATTAAATGAACACGTGCTTCTAATCGAACACCTGACATGCCAATTGGATGACGTATACCATCTTGACCATCAATGACAAACTCTTGTGGTAAAACGTGCAATACCCTTTGGTCTGCAGGAATCGCTACTGCTTTTGCAGCTTCTAGTACTTTTTCTACATCGCTGGCTGTGACTTCTTTGTCTTTAATGGCTACTATACCGTGCGAGTTAATGCCGCGAATATGGCTGCCTGCAATGCCCGCATAAACCGATTGAATTTCACAACCGGCCATTAGTTCTGCTTCTTCTATGGCGCGTCTAATCGATTGTACAGTTGATTCTATATCAACCACTACACCGCGCTTTAAACCGCGCGATGGTGCCGAACCAATGCCAACCACTTCTAGGCTATCATCTTTGTGTTGTTCGCCAACGATGGCAACGATTTTTGATGTTCCAATATCTAAACCTACAACCAAGTTATTGTCTGATTTTTTAGCCATTAGTATTTCCGTTCTCTCCGTTTTCACTGTTTAATGATTCATTAATGTATTGTTTATTCCATTTGACTGCGTAGCCATTGGTGTATCTAAGGTCAATGTATTCGGGCATTTGTTCATGGATTCCTGAAAGCTTTGCCCATGTATCAATCAGTCTGACCAATCTTGCGTCAATCTGTTGCGAACCCAATTTAATATTTACCCCGTTGGATAAAAATATATCCCAACCACCGCGTTTGCTGACTGTTGTTTCGCTTATGTCGTAACCAGTTTGTTTAACAATTTCACTGTAGCGAATGTAATTATCCCAAATGGATTGTGATTGTGAGTCATAACCCGATATCTTTGGCAATGCAGCCAAGTCATCTATGCTGTCAACATTAAAAATTTCACCTTTGTCGTTTAATAATTGGTTATCATTCCAAACGGCCACAGCCTTGTGTTCTATCAATTTAATAATTAGGCTATTGGGCCATTTTTTATTGACAGTGACTTTTTCAACCCAGGGGATGTTTTTCAATTTATTGCGAATTTCGTTGGCTTTAATCTTAAAAAACGAACGTTCAGGATACGCAGCTACCATTGATCTGATTTGTTCTGAAGTCACACGTTTAAATTCGGCACCCAATTCAATATTGGTCACTTTCCAATGGTCAGATTTTATTGTTCCTGACATTAAGGCAGCCATCAACAAAATGGTTAAGGAAATAATCAACAATGACAATTTAGCACCTTTAGTCATAAAGCTCTCCTTGGTCAGTCATAAATGCTGTTGACAATATTTGAACCACCAGTTGATCAAAACTCCAACCAATGGCTTTAGCAGCTTTAGGAACCAAACTGGTTTCGGTCATTCCTGGAGTGGTATTGGCTTCTAGAAACCAATGTTTTCCTTGTTTATCAATCATGAAATCAATGCGCGCCCAACCTTTTAATCCCAATATTTTATAGGTAATAAGTGCATCTTTCTTTAATCTGTTTTCTAACTCTTCGGGGTATCCACTTGGGCAAAAATATCCAGTATTGCCACTTTCATATTTTGCCTTGTAGTCATAAAGGCCAACCTTGGGTTCTATCCTAATCACTGGTAAAGCTTTGCCTTTTATGATGCTGACTGTACATTCGCTGCCCTTGATGAATTCTTCAACAAGCACAGAATCGACTTTTTCTAGGGCTAATTGGGTGTTTGTGTTAAGTTCTTGCTTGTCATTACAAAAGTACAAACCTACACTGGATCCTTCTTGGTTGGGTTTAACAATCCAAGGGCCATTGTCCTTTGTTTCTAATTCTTCAGCACTGTTTATTAATTGACTAAAGGGTGTGCTAATGCCACGGTTAGCTACCAATATTTTGGTCCAGTTTTTATTCCAGCTGACCACGGCACTTGGCATGTCGCAACCTGTGTATTTGACCCTCATGCTTGATAACAAACCAGCAAGTTCACCATTTTCACCCGCTTCGCCATGCAAAATATTGAATACCGCATCAAAACCACTTATTTTTTTGCTTAATAATTCTGTTACTCCATCTACAGCAGTGACATTAACTCCATTGTTTCTTAGAGCTGATATTATTGCTTGGCCCGATCTAAGGGAAACTTCTCTCTCAGCTGAAGTACCACCCATAATGACGGCTATATTTAAACCTTTTACTTTAAAATCAAGCATCGTTGAACTCCAGTCCATTGTTGTTAACGATATTTTTTATCACTTGTCCAATACTGCCTGCTCCGGCAAATAACACCAAATCACCATCTTGCAAGATGGCATTTAAGTCATTTGACAAGTGTTTAATTTCTCCAATATAAATTGGGTCAATTTTGCCTCGTGTTCTGATACTGCGAGATAAATCTCCTGAACTAAATCCAGAGATCGGCTCTTCACCGGCAGCAAATACATCGGTCAATACCAATACATCTGCTTGATTGAGTGTTTCAGTAAACTCATCGAATAAGTCTTTAGTTCTTGAATATCTGTGTGGTTGAAATACTACTACTAGGCGGTTGCCCCAACCTCCACGACAGGCATTGATAGCAGCTTTTAATTCAGTTGGGTGGTGAGCATAATCATCAACCAAGGTGAATTTTCCCGCCTTGCATTGTAAATTTTGAGTCAGGTTAAAGCGTCTGCCAATTCCTTCAAATGTCTCTAAACCAGATTTTATGTTGTCCATGCTTACGCCGAGTTCAATGGCTATAGCAATTGCTGCCAATGCATTTTGCACATTGTGTAAACCAGGTAAGTTGATAATCACATCTTTTGCAGTGGCCTTACCATCTTGCATTACATCAAATGACATGTTTTGTTTCTGGTGTTTTATATTTATTGCTCTAATCATGGCTTGTTCAGACAATCCATAAGTAATCGTAGGTCTAACTAAGCTGTGTGCCAACTCTGCAACATTTTCATCGTCTATACACAATACGGCAACACCATAAAAAGGCAAATGGTGTAAAAAGTTTTCAAAGGCTTTTTTGAGCAATGAAAATTTCCCATTATAAGTTTGCATGTGGTCGGCATCAATATTAGTCACGATAGCCAATATGGGTTGCAACAATAAAAATGAGCCATCACTTTCATCGGCTTCTGCGACTAGATATTGGCTGGTACCCAATGCTGCATTGGTACCAGCGGAATTTAAAAGTCCACCGATAACAAAGGTTGGATCCAAATTACCTGCAGCCAAAACACTGGCAACCAATGAGGTGGTGGTTGTTTTCCCATGGGTTCCTGCTACTGCAATACCTATTTTAAAGCGCATAAGCTCGGCCAACATTTCTGCGCGAGATAATATGGCTTTGTTTTGTTCTCTGGCGGCCACTAGTTCAGGGTTTTCATCTTGAATTGCTGATGAAATAACCACCACATTGGCCATTTTGATATTTTCTGCTTTGTGACCAATATTGATTTTAATGCCCATTTTGGTTAAACGGTTGGTTACATCACCTTGCTGGATGTCTGAACCAGATACGTTGAACCCTAAATTGTGCAATACTTCTGCAATACCACTCATGCCACTGCCGCCTATGCCAATCATGTGGATATGCTTCATGCGATTGACAAATTTATTGTCTGGTGTCAAATAACTCATGCCACCATCTCCAAACAAATTTCGGCGACAGTTAATGCGGAATTAGTTTTGTGTAATGCTTTAGAGTTGACTGCCATTTCATTTCGCAATTGATTGTTTTCAATTAACTCCGAAATCATTTTTGATATTTCTTTTTCATCTTGGCTTTCTTGCCAAATATATCCAGCAAAATGATCAACGATATTCTTTGCATTCGAAGTTTGGTGGTCGTCAACGGCATAAGGATAAGGAACAAAAATGGCAGGTAAGCCAACTGCATTGATCTCTGCAATGGTTAATGCTCCGGCTCTGGCAATGACGAAATCGGCCCAACCATAAGCTTGGCTCATGTTGTTAATGAATTCATGAACCTCTACGTTATCTTGATCGGTTTGTTGGTAGTTTTTAAAAGTTTTAGTGCTGTTGTTTTTCCCACATTGGTGCAACACAGAAATTTTTGTACTCTGTAAGTGTTCCTTTAATAATTTTGGAACAATGGTATTTAAGCTGTTGGCACCAAGAGAGCCACCAATAATTAGTACATTAATATTGTTTGACTGTTTTGCCTCTTTAACAGTGTTTTCAATTTCCTCACGTACTGGGTTTCCCACCCATTTTGAACCATATATTTTGTTTAAATCAAAGCCTGTTAATACTTTGCTTGCCCATTTTGATAAGTACTTATTGGTCATGCCGAATTTACTGTTTTGTTCATGCACCAATAAAGGAAGACCTTTAAATTTAGCCGCCAATCCGCCTGGCCCTGCAACATAACCACCCATACTGATAACGGCATCAACTTTTTCTTGTTTAAAATACTTGGTTGCATGTCTTGTTGCATTGATTAGTTTAAAAGGCATAGTAAGCAGACCTTTTATGCCTTTACCGCGTAAGCCTTTGATAGCTAGTAATTTTAGAGGTATCTTGTGTAGTTTAACTAAATCTTCTTCCATGCCACCTATTGCACCTAGCCATACTACCTCAACATCCTTTTTTAATAGCTCTTTCGCTACTGCTAACCCTGGGAATATATGACCGCCAGTTCCACCAGCCATTATGGCTACTTTTATACCTGTTTTCATAGCATAGCCTCTTGATCGTGTCGGATGGCTTTAAGGTTGCTTCTTCGGTTCTCAAAAGAAACACGCATAACAATGGCAAGGCTCAATAAATTCATCATAATGGCAGATCCACCAGAGCTAATAAATGGCAGAGTCAGTCCTTTGGTTGGTAACAAGCCAAGATTTACACCCATACTTAAAAAAGCTTGCAGTGCTATCCAAACTCCTATGCCAGCACAAGCAAAAGAAGCAAACTCTTTGCCATTTTTTAAGGCTACTTTTGAAATAGCAAATATTCTTGTAATTAAGGTGACGTATAAAACAATTAACAATATTACCCCGATAAAACCGAGTTCTTCTGCATAAACTGAAAAGATGAAGTCGGTATGTGCTTCAGGTAGGTAAAATAATTTTTGTACACTGCCACCGATACCATTACCAGAAATGTTCCCACTGCCAATAGCGATTAAGGCTTGAACCAGTTGAAAACCTCCGTCATAAGGGTCAGACCATGGGTTTTGAAAACTAATAAGTCTTTGAACTCTATAAGGTTCTGCATAAGCCAATAGTGCCATGGATGATGCTGATAAAATACCTAATATTGATAAATCTCTGTACCGCGCACCTGCGATATAAATCATGAAAAGTGTTATTGTCAATATCAATACTGCTGACCCGAAATCAGGTTGTAATAACAATAGAACGGCAATAATCACAGCGGCAAATAAAGGTTTAATGACCCCAAAAAATTTATTTTGCAATCCTTGTTTGTGTCGGACAAAATAACCTGCCAAATAAACTATCATGGCCAATTTAACCGCTTCGACCACTTGAAAACGGGCAACACCTAGATTTAACCACCTTCTAGCGCCATTGATTTTTACTCCAATTCCAGGAAACAACACAAGGATAAGTAGAATGATTGCAACAACCAAAAGAATGCGACTTAAATGCTCCATCCAATCGGTTTTCATGGCTAGAATGATAGTGCTCATGACAAAGCCAATACTAATGTATAAAATGTGGCGTTTTAAATAATAAAAAGCATCGTGATTGTATTTTTCAGCAATGGCAAAAGAAGAAGAGGCAACCATAACTATACCAATTGCTATTAAGCACAATGCAGATATCATCAACCAAAAATCTACGCCCACAGTTAAGTAACTGTTGGATGACATTTTGTTTGCTTGTTTGCTAGAAATTATCATTTATCTAATTTTTAAAGTCGCCAGTCCAATTAAGACCATGATTAATGCCAAAATCCAAAAACGCACTACTACTTTTGGCTCTGGCCATCCTTTTAATTCAAAATGGTGATGAATCGGTGCCATTTTGAAGATTCTTTTGCCGCGAAGTTTAAATGATCCTACTTGTAAAATCACAGAAACAGTCTCCATGACAAATACGCCGCTCATAATAAAGAATACCAATTCTTGTCTGGTGATTATTGCTACGATGCCCAATGCTGCGCCCAAAGATAAAGCGCCAACATCTCCCATAAACATTTCTGCAGGATAGGCGTTAAACCACAAGAAGCCCAAACCAGAGCCGATGATTGCAGCACAAAAGATACTAAGTTCCCCAGCATTTTGAATGAATGGAATAAACAAGTAATGCGAAAATACTGCATGCCCAGATAAATAAGCGATAACACCTAAAGCAGCTGCTACCAATATCACCGGCATAATGGCCAATCCATCAAGCCCATCTGTCAGGTTGACCGCATTTGAAGACCCCACCATTACAAAATACCCCAAAGGGATGACCATCCATTCCAATGACCAATCCAAATCTTTTACAAAAGGAATAACCATTTGGGTTTTTAAACTGTCATCTCCGTAATAATATAGGTACAAAACTGCAGTGATGCCAAATAACGATTGCAATAAATATTTCCAACGTGCTGCTAGTCCAGCAGAATCTTTTAAAACTAATTTTCTGTAGTCATCTAACCAGCCAATTAAGCCAAATCCAAACAATACATACATGCATACCCAAATATAATTAATGGATAAATCAGACCACAATAAACAAGCTACCAATATTGAAAAAATGATTAAAGCACCACCCATTGTCGGTGTTCCTTGTTTGGACAAATGTGATTGAGGTCCAAGGTCTCTTACCTGCTGTCCAATTTGTTTTTCTTGTAGTTTGCGAATAAAAGCAGGGCCCAGAAAAACAGATAACATCAATGCTGTCAATGCCGCCATAATGGCTCGGAAGGATTGATAAGAAAATAAATTCAACCAACTGTATTGCTCTTGAAATTGTTGGGCAATCCACAGAATCATGCGGCTTTCTCCGAATTAACTAATCCCTCAACTAATTGTTCTAAATGCATGCTTCTTGATCCTTTGATTAATAGAGTGCCCAATTGATTCCAGCTTTCTATTAGTTGGTTTTTTAATGAATCGATATTGTCATAATGGTTTATTTTATTTGAAAATGCCAAACTGGTATTTTTAGAATCTTCACCTATTGTGAATAGGTTCGTGATATTTTTTTCAGAGGCATATATACCAATTTCTTTGTGTAACTGTTTGGAATTTTCGCCCAGTTCTGCCATGTCGCCTAAAATTAAAGTGGTTTTTGTATCAGCCTCTGCCAGGACATCTATGGCAGCTTTAACCGATTGAGGGTTGGCGTTGTAACTGTCATTAATGATGGTGTTGCCATTAATTTTACCGAGGTTTTCTAGGCGGCCTGACTCAGGAATAAAGACCTCTAGCCCTTGTTTGATGTCAGCAACACTGATGTCACATGATTGTGCAATCGCAGCAGCACATGCGGCATTGATTTGGTTATGTTTTCCTGCCACAGGCAGTTGAATATGCTTGATTGAATCGGTTGTTATGTCTGATTGTAAACTTTCACCAAAACTCAATATCTTGCTAATTGTCTTTACTTTCCACATGGCGTAGTGGTCGTCATCTATAGGCAAGATGGCAAAGTCATTTTCACCTAAAGTTGTAATAATTTGCCCTTTTTCACTGACAATGTTTTCAAATGAACCGAAACGTCCTATGTGAGCGGCAGAAACATTGGTAATGGCAGCTGTATGAATACTGACCAAAGAGACTAACCATGAAATGTCACCCAATTTAGCTGCGCCCATTTCTATTACTGCAAAATTATCATTCGTGTTGATATTGCACAAAGTTAAAGGCACACCAACTTCGTTGTTTAAATTACCTATTGTAGAGGAGCATTGGTTAGAAATAGATAGGATTGAATGTACCATATTTTTTACGGTTGTTTTACCATTGGATCCAGTGATTGCAATGATTTTTGTTTTACACTGTTTGGCCCAATTTTTGGCCAATACCGATAGAGCTGTTAAGGTGTTCTCGCAAATTAATTGAGGAATATTTAAGTCGATTGAATGCGACACCAATACCCCGATTGCACCATTGTCTATGGCCTGTTGACAATAATCTTCTCCATTGAAATTTTCACCAGATAAAGCGACAAATAAACGCCCGCTGCAATCTTTTCTGGAATCGGTACAAATCCCACGAAATAAAAGGGGTTTTCCTATTAGAGTTCCACCAGTTATGGATGAAGCTTGGTGGAGATTCATGCCAATCATGCACATTTCTCCTTTTTGTTGTCTAACAATTGAGCAGCAACAACTCGATCGTCAAAATCATGATACTGCCCGTTGATAAGTTGATAAGGTTCGTGACCTTTGCCGGCAATTAAAATTAAATCGTTACTGTGCGCATGATTAATGGCATGTGTTATTGCTAGTTTTCTGTCATGAATGACAGTTGGTTTCGTGTTCATGCCCATCAAAACATCCTGAATAATTTGTTGGCTGTCTTCATAGCGCGGGTTGTCATCTGTAACAATGACACAATCAGCAAGACTTTCTGCAATGTGGCCCATCTGTGGTCTTTTGCCCTTGTCGCGGTTGCCACCACAACCAAAAACACACCAAATTTTTCTTGCATTGTGTTCTTTTAAGGCCATTAATACTTGTTTTAAAGCATCGGGAGTGTGAGCATAATCAACAATGATTAATGGTTGGTTTTTGTCAGCATCGACACAATTCATTCTTCCTGGTACGGGTTTTAATTCGGGTACAATTGCGGTAATGTCTTCTATTTTATAACCTTGTTTAATCAATGTTGCCATCACCATTAATAAATTATCAATGTTAAACTTTCCCAATAAATGGGTATGCAAAGCAAATTCTTGGTCTTTCCAAGTCAGAGTAAAGTCAATACCTGCGGGTGTTAGCAATAAATTTTTCGCACTGAATTCACATTCGTTTGACTCAGTACCATAACTGACGACCTTAGATTGAATTTCGTTTATCCATTGTTTGCCATAATAATCATTGGCATTAATGACAGAAAAATCTAAATCAAAGTCAGTGAACAATAATTTTTTTGCATTAGAGTACTGCTCCATGGTTTCATGAAAATCCAAGTGATCTCTGCTTATATTGGTTAGTCCTGCACCTTTAAATAGGGTGTTATTGACTCTGCCTAAGCTTAAACCGTGAGATGAAACTTCAAGGCTGACATGTGTAATGCCCAGCGTTACAAAATTTGCAAGTATTTTTTGTAGTTCTAGTGCTGTTGGAGTGGTGTTAGGTAAATCATTCATTTGTTGTAATGTTCCATACCCTAAAGTTCCAATATACGCACCTTTGACTCCTAATTTATCCCATGCTTGTAACATTATCCAAGCACATGATGTCTTGCCATTGGTGCCGGTAATGCCAATAATCTCCAGTTTGCTAGAAGGATTACCGTAGAAATTGGATGTCAGCATGCCCAGTTTGTCTGTTAGGTTTTCTACCTCAACAACAGGAATGTCAATGGGTTGCTGCCTGCCTTTGGGCATTGCTTTTCCTTTGGAAAGTGATTCAGCAATAATCGCAACCGCGCCACCTCTATGTACTTGATAAGCAAAATCAATTCCGTGATTGTCAAACCCACTCAGTGCAATAAATACATCTCCTTGGGTGATTTTCCGACTATCAAGACATATTCCAGATACCTCGATATCTAAAAATTTAGAATCAATATCTAGCCAATTCAATAATTCACTTAAATCAATTGACATGAGCTAGCTCCAATTGAGTGATTGGTTTAGTTGGTGAAATATTCAATATTCTTAAACTGTCTTGCATGATACTTTTAAAAACAGGAGCTGCGACTACGCCACCTTGATAATCATCACCTGCAGGATCAGTAATACTGACTGCAACCACCAATTTTGGGTTCATTGCTGGAGCGTAGCCTACAAAACTTGCAATATATTTGTCTGAGTACCCACCCTTAGCGGCCATTTTTGCAGTGCCTGTTTTACCTGCTACTTGATAACCTTCAATAATGGCTCTCTTGCCAGTGTTGTCTTTACGTACCACATTAATTAACATGCTATTAATCATATTGGCAATTTTAGGGTCAATCACAGCTTTGTCTTCGTTTACTACACCTTTGATATAAGTTGGAGAGCGCCAACGACCATTGTTGGCAATGGCTGCATAAGCTGTTGCTAATTGTAGGGTTGTTACCTGTAATCCATAGCCATAAGCAATGTTGGCTTGGCGAGAGCGGCTCCAGCTATTGGAGTTGGGCAAATGGCCTGATGATTCTCCCATGATTCCAGAATCTGTGCTTGATCCTAGGCCAAATAAATTAAAGGTATCCCACAAGTGGTTTTTACTCAAGCTTAATGCGATTTTTGCAGAGCCCACATTGCTTGACTTGGTTAGAATGGTTTCTAAGTCGATTTCGCCATAATTTCTGGCATCATGTATTTTAAATCCATCCACTGTAAAAGTGCCAGGATTGGTGTCGATGATGGAGCTTTGATCGTATTCACCGCTTAACATTCCTGCAATTACTGTAAAAGGTTTTATAACAGAGCCAGGTTCATAAATATCTTGCAAAGCTCGGTTGCGCATACCCGAGATGGATTCATTTGTCTTGTTATTGGGGTTGTAAGAAGGTTGTGAAACCATTGCCAATACTTCACCGGTTGTCACGTCCATGATGATGGCCGCACCTTTTTTTGCTTTGTATTTATAGGTGGCTGTTTTTAATGCTTTGTAAGCAATATATTGCAATCTTCTATCAATACTTAAGTGTATATCTTTACCAGGTTCGGCTGCAGTGACTTCTTTGATGTCTTTAATAATATGGCCAAATCTGTCTTTCATGACTTTTTTGCGTCCAGATGTGCCGGATAACCACTCGTCATAAGTGCTTTCTATGCCTTCCTTTCCTGTATCTTCAGCATCTGTAAATCCTATCAATTGAGGAATGATTTCACCAGCAGGATAGAATCTTTTGTATTCGTCTCTGTATTCAACACCTTTAATATTTAAAGCGCGAACAGTATCAGCAATATAAGGAGCAATCCTTCTTTTGATGTAAATGAACTTCTTGTTTTTTCTATCAATGATTAGGTTTTTGAGTTTCTCTGGATCTAAATCCAAGGCCTCAGCAAGTTGTTCAACCCTTGAAATTTCTTCAATCAAGATGCTCGGTTGGATACCAATAGAAGTCATCGGCGTGCTAATAGCCAGTGGCTCACCATTGCGATCAAAAATAGTTCCTCTGGGAACATCTAAATCTATTTCTCGAATTTGGCGTATATCACCCTGTTTTGTATAAAATTCTTTGCCTTTAACTTGTATTGCAAATGCTCGGGCCATGATGACCATAAAACAGATAAGCAAAAATGAAACAACAATAGACATGCGCATATTTACGTTCACGTCGTTATCCTTTTTGTTATTCATTGATGTTGTCTTTTTTGTCATCGTTTTATGCTTAATATATGTTGGTTTTCTGGCAATTTCATGTCAAGTTGTTGTTTTGCTTTTATTTCAATGTGACTGTTGTTAACTAAAGTTGAATGTTCAATCTGTAATCTTCCCCAGTCTGCATTTAAATTCTGTTCTATTTCAATTAGTTCCTGTAGTTCGACAAACTTATTTCTGGTCTTGTGTTGTAAATAAACGTAGTCAACAATAACCACCAAGTTAAGCAATATTAAAGCTGAGGTGAATATGAGGTTTTTAAACTTCACAACTTCTCTGCTATCCGCATAATTGCACTTCTTGCCCTTGGGTTGTTATTTAGTTCCTTTCCTGATGCTTTAACCGGTTTTCCAATGATTTTTAAAACTGCGGTATCAGCAGGAGCAATGGGCATTCTTTTGTCGTACTTGCCGGCTGTTGATTGTTTCTTGAAAAAACGTTTCACAATTCTATCTTCCAAAGAATGAAAGCTGATAACCACAAGCCTTCCTCCTTTTTTCAAGCTCTTAACAGCGGCTGGTAATACATTTTCTACCTGTTCGAGTTCTCTGTTAATATGAATTCTAATGGCCTGAAAAGAACGGGTTGCGGGGTGTTTTTTGCTGTACCTGTTGATTTTTTCAATAATACCAACCAGCTCACCAGTTGTTTCAAGTGGTTTAACTTCTTCTCTGTAAATTACAATTTCTTTGGCGATGATAGTTGCTTTCTTCTCTTCTCCATAACGCCAAAGCACCTTCGATATTTCTTTCCAGTCTGCCTTGTTTAGCCATTGTGCAGCTGTTTCTCCTTGACTGGTGTCCATGCGCATATCTAGTGGCCCATCTTTGTTAAAGCTAAATCCACGTTCGGCTTGATCTATTTGAGGTGAGGATATACCTAGGTCAAACAATATTCCATCCGCTTTACCTTTAAAATTTTCGCTTATCATTTGTTCAAGCATTTCGAACGCCCCATGTTCAATCAATACGTTATCATTGTTTTTTGTCAGTTCGTTGGCCACTTCTATCGCTTCAAGATCGCGGTCTATAACCAATAACTTCCCGTTTCCTTCCATGTGCTTTAATATATTTCTGCTATGACCACCCCTGCCAAATGTCGCATCTACATAGTGTCCATCTTTTTTAACACCAAGAGCGACTACCGCCTCATCTAATAATACGGTTTCATGTAATCCTTTCATCGGCCCTAAAGTACCAGCGACTTCATCGCATCAGAAACACCTTCACTTAAGTCTGGTACTTGAAGTCTTTGTTTCATTAGAGCTTCTTCATTCCAGATTTCGAATTTATCACCCATGCCCAATAGAATGACTTTCTTATCCATAGAAGCCACTTGGCGCATATTTACTGGCAGTTGGATTCTTGAGCCTTTATCGGGCTCAGTAAAAAAAGCGCTACCAATTATTTTTTGTTGTAAATTTCTGTGATTGGGATCAAATGTACTTAAAGGCTTGACAGAATCATGCACTCTCTGCCATTCTTGTTTGGTGTATAACCAAAGAGATGAAATTTCGAAAGGATTGTAGGTAAGGACCAGTTCATTTTGGCAGACGTTAGCAAGCATTTCTCGGTGTTTAACCGGAATAGTTAAACGACCTTTTGCGTCTAAATTGATTGCTGATTCACCAAAAAACATTGTTATTTACCTAAAAACTCCACTTAAATGCACTTTATACCACTTAATTGCACTTTATCGTTATTTTGAGTGGGTGTCAACAGGTGATTAAAAAAAAACCAATGAAATCAATGACTTGTCTTACAAATTAGATTAGCTTTTTAATGTAACTATTTGAATTAAAAGAAAAATATCTAGCATTTGATATAAGTGTGTTTTTCAATCACTAAGGATCAAGGAATACTATAAAAAGTAATGAAGAACAAAAGAGCACGATAAATAATTATAGAGTAGTAAAATGCTACCACTAGAACTAAGGATTGAAGGATGTTTATGGAAATTGACCCATGAAAAATTCGCCGAATAGAAAAAAATAAATAGACCAATAACCAGCCAAGAATAGAACCAGAAAAAACAGAATCATTTGAAAATATTTGAATTGGGAAATTCTCAAAAAAATAATAAAATACCAAGGAAAGTAGGTACATAATTATTGTAACAACAATCATGATTGCCAGAGCTATGCTAAGAAAGTGAGTTGCATAGATTATACTTTTTATACCTATATATTTGTGGCGATAAAAAATGATCAAAACTAACATTGAAAAAATCGGTATCATGGTAAAAATGAGAATTTTTGAATAACTTTCAATTCTCTTGTCAAATTTGAAAGTATAGTCCTCGAAACTCTCACTTGTCAGTAGTAAACGATCATTAATTAAAGATTTTGCAATGTCAACATGGATGAAATTTTCAGCTTTAAGGTGTACAGCTAATGGAGTTGAAAATGTATTTTGTTGTGTAAATGATACCAATAAAAAGTACAGAATATTAATATAGATAAAAAGCTGAAAAGGATACAATCTGTATTTTCGAACGCCAGTGAGGTAGTCAAGGGTTAGTTGGCCAGGTTTTAAAAAAAGTAATTTGAAGCTGGTAAAAACTTTACCATCAATGTCTGTTATTGAAATAAATATATGCCTGATAAGCGCAATAATTGATAAGTTATGTATATCAAATTTTTTTTCTCCACAATTTTTACAATATGGTGAGGTGATTTTCGAGCCACAATTTTGACAACCAATAGTTTTCAAATGATATGAATTAGTTTTCGTTAATTATATGATACTCTTAGCTTAGGTTTGAAACAATATCCAAAGTGGCTTTAGAGCGATTTAGTGTATAAAAGTGCAAGCTTGGTGCCCCGCCTTCAAGCAACTGTTCACAAAGTTTTGTAATAAACTCAGTGCCATACTGCTGAATTGACTTGCGGTCATCGCCATAACTTTGTAACTTGTACTTTAACCAACGGGGCATTTCTGCACCACAAAAGCCGCAAAAGCGATTAATGTTGCTAAAGTTGGTGATGGGCATGATGCCTGGAATGATGGGTATATCTATGCCTTTTTTCTGACATTCATCAAGATAAGCAAAGTAGGCATCGGCATTGAAAAAAAATTGAGTAATGGCTTGGTCTGCGCCGGTTTCAACTTTTTGTTTGAAGTATTTTAATTCAATTTCTTTGCTGTCAGATTCGGGGTGGATTTCTGGATAACAGCCCACGGTAATATTAAACTGATCATTGAATTCGGTTTTGATAAATTCAACCAATTCATTGGCATGTCGGAAATAACCTACAGAGCCCATTCCTGATGGAACATCTCCACGTAAGGCAAGAATGTGGTTAATGTCATTATCCAAATATTTTTGTAACAAAACCTTGATTGAGTCAGGAGTTCCGCCCATGCAAGATAGGTGGGGAATAACCAGAGGGGTTTTAAGTTTCTTTAATTCTAAAACGGTTTCAGCCGTTGCCTCAACGGTAGATCCACCAGCACCAAAAGTGACTGAGAAAAATTCAGGATCAAGTTTGCGCAGTTTTTCCTGTGTATTTTGTAAGATGATTTTTTGCTCATCGGTGCGAGCTGGGAAAAATTCGAAACTAAGTTTTGCTTTTTTCATGTTATCTCTATTGTCTCTATATTTAGCCTGATCAAAACGGGAGCACACATGGGTGCTCCCCTACGGAGTATTATATTAGTATCTGTAGTGTTCTGGCTTATAAGGTCCATCAGGAGTCACACCAATATACGCTGCTTGTTTTTCAGTTAAGCGGGTTAACTTAACTCCAACGCGATCTAAATGTAACCGAGCCACTTTTTCATCCAATATTTTTGGCAATACATAAACATCGTTGCCATATTTGTCGCCATCACAAAATAATTCAATTTGTGCCAATACTTGATTGGTGAAAGAATTAGACATTACAAAACTAGGGTGGCCAGTGCCACAACCTAAATTAATTAAACGCCCACGAGCCAGAAGAATGATTCTTTTTCCATCTTCAAATATTACATGGTCCACTTGGTCTTTAATATTGTCCCACTCACATTTTTCTTCCAATCCCGCAACATCAATTTCATTGTCAAAATGACCAATATTACAAACGATGGTTTGGTTTTTCATTTTTTTCATGTGCTCATAAGTCACAATGTTGTAATTGCCTGTAGCAGTTACAACGATATCTACTTGATCGCAAACATCATCAAGTGTCACTACGCGATAACCTTCCATTGAGGCTTGTAATGCACAAATGGGATCAACTTCAGTTACAAGCACTGAAGCGCCTAAACCACGTAAAGATTGTGCACAACCTTTGCCCACATCACCAAAGCCACATACCACAGCGACTTTACCAGCAATCATCACATCAGTTGCACGTTTGATTCCATCTACCAAAGACTCGCGACAACCATATAAATTATCGAATTTAGATTTGGTTACTGAATCATTAACATTAATCGCTGGGAAGGGCAGCTCATTTGCTTTGGCTAACTCATATAAACGGTGTACGCCTGTTGTTGTTTCTTCTGTAACTCCTTTAATACCTGCAAGGGCTTTAGTATACCAACCATTGCTTGTTGGTAATCTTTTCTTGATGGAATTGAACAGGCAAATTTCTTCCTCAGATTCAGGGTTATCCAAAACTGAAGAATCTTTTTCTGCTTTTGAACCCAACATTAATAGCATGGTTGCATCGCCACCATCATCTAAAATCATGTTAGGCGTGCCACCATCTGACCATTCCATTATGCGATGTGTGTATTCCCAGTATTCGTCCAGTGTTTCGCCTTTGATAGCAAATACAGGAATACCTTGATCGGCAATAGCAGCAGCTGCGTGATCTTGGGTAGAATATATATTACAACTGGCCCAGCGCACATCGGCACCTAGGGCAATTAATGTTTCAATTAAGATGGCTGTTTGAACGGTCATGTGTAATGAACCAGCAATACGAGCACCTTTTAAAGGTTGTGAATCTTTGTATTCATCACGAATAGTCATCAAGCCTGGCATTTCAGTTTCTGCGATGCGGAACTCTTTGTGTCCCCATTCGGCCAAGCTGATGTCTTTAATGATGTAATCTTTATTTTTATCTGTCATTTTTTAATCTCTATGTGTTTTGTATAATTTATGTGTTTTTTAATCGGGTAGTTGGCTTTAGTCAACATAGTTTAGAAGGGTTGACTAAAGCCAACTACCCGATATGAGCTTTCTATTTATAATCCAGCAGCGTCTTTCAACAATGCTGCTTTGTCTGTTTTTTCCCAAGTAAAATCTGCATCTTCACGTCCCATGTGTCCATAGGCTGCTGTTTTTTGATAAATGGGGCGTACCAAATCTAATCCTGTAATGATTCCATACGGTGTTAAATCAAAATGTTGACGAACCAATTCTTCGATACGCGCTTCAGGAATTTTGTTGGTGCCAAAAGTTGTTACACTGATTGAAGTCGGTTCTGCTACGCCAATCGCATAAGAGACCTGAACTTCGCAACGGTCTGCAAGGCCTGCAGCGACAATATTTTTGGCTACATAACGTGTTGCATATGCGGCAGAACGGTCTACTTTTGAAGGATCTTTGCCTGAAAAGGCACCGCCGCCATGACGTGCCATGCCACCATAAGTATCAACAATAATTTTACGACCGGTTAAACCACAATCCCCAACAGGTCCTCCAATAACGAATTTCCCAGTTGGATTGATGTGATATTTGGTATTAGCATCCAGCCATTCACTTGGTAAAACAGGCTTAATGATTTCTTCCATTACTGCTTCACGTAGGTCTTTTAATGAGATGTCTTCATCATGCTGAGTGGACAAAACTACAGCGTCAATGGCCACAGGCTTATTATCAACATATCTAAATGTTAATTGACTCTTTGCATCAGGACGTAACCACGCCAATTTGCCAGTTCTACGTACATAGGCTTGACGCTCGACTAACCTGTGTGAATAGGTGATAGGAGCAGGCATTAAGACATCTGTTTCATTCGAAGCATAGCCAAACATCAATCCTTGATCCCCAGCCCCTTGCTCTTTTGCAGTGTTTCTATCTACGCCTTGGTTAATATCAACTGATTGTTTGCCAATTAAAGACATTACAGCACAAGTGCTGCCATCAAAACCCACATCTGAGTTGTCATAACCCACATCAGTAATGACTTTTCGAACCACTTCATCAAGGTCCACCCAGGCAGAAGTTGTGATTTCACCCGCAATAATCGCTGTGCCAGTTTTAACCATCGTTTCACAGGCAACGCGAGCAGATTTGTCTTGTTCTAAAATGGCATCTAATACTGCATCAGAAATTTGGTCAGCCAGTTTGTCGGGATGGCCCTCGGATACAGATTCTGATGTAAAAAGATAGTTGCTCATATTTGATATATCTCTATATTTGAATAAAGAGATGTATTCTATCCTCAAGCACCATGAATGTATAATAATTTATTAAAACTTATGCAAATATATATAAATTATTGGTGAAAACTGAGTAGAAACTAGATAAAATAATCAAACTTAATAAATTCTATCAAACTACATGGCTCAATTCAAAGGAACAGTATTTTTAATTTTACTAATGATTAACACCGTATTTTGGGTGCCCATATTGTTGTTTTTTTCATTGTTGAAGTTTATCTTGCCAATCAAGATTATCCAAAACGCATTGTCAAAGCTATTGATATGGATAGCAAACAACTGGATATGGTTAAATGCCACATCCCATTCATTGTTACACGGCAATAAAACTCAGGTTAATGGATTGCAAAATCTATCCATGGAAGATTGGTATCTGGTGGTTAGCAACCATTGTTCGGCCGCAGACATTCCTATTTTGCAAAGTGTGTTTAAACATAGAATCCCTTTTTTGAAATTCTTTTTAAAAAAAGAGCTAATATATATACCATTGCTGGGGCTAGCTTGGTGGGCGCTAGATTTCCCTTTTATGCGGAGATTTTCAGCGGATTATTTGGCTAAAAATCCAAACATGAAGGGCAAAGACTTAGAAGTGACAAAGAAAGCCTGTGAAAAATTTAAAGACTATCCGATCTCGGTGATTAACTTTGTTGAAGGAACACGTTTTACAGAAGCAAAACACGAGAAACAACATTCGAAATACAAGCATTTGTTAAAGCCCAAATCCGGTGGAGTAGGGTTTGTATTGGGTTCAATGGGAGAGCAAATGACTTACCTCATATTGGTTAGCATTAAATATTTGCCCAAAGCCCCCAATGCATGGCAGTATATGTCAGGAAAATATGATAAAGTGCAGATTAATATTAACAAGGTAATGATACCTGATGGCTTAAAAGGTAAAAATTATATTACCGATATGCCATTTCGTAAAGACTTGCAGGCATGGTTGAATGACCTCTGGTTACAAGAAGATCAGAAACTAGAAGATTGAGGCGATTTGTATGAGTGAAGCATTATTTGATATCGTATTTAAAGGAAAATTTGTTAGGCAGATTGATCAAACAAAGGCCGTACTGCATTTTTCTAAATTGTTTAAAATGTCAATCGAAAAAGCCCAAATGTTTTTTGATGGAAAAGCCCGACCATTAAAGAAATCATTGACTCTAGAAAAAGCCAGTCATTTTCGTGCGGCTCTTAAAAAAGCAGGTCTAAGGGTATCGATGGTGAAGCAAGAGCCTGAGGAATCTACTGCAAAAGAATCAATAACCCTATCAGAAGTGGGCGCTGTTTTTGCCAATAAGCCTTTTATACAGCCCAAACATTACGATACATCGCAGTTCTCTTTGGATGAATTGGGTGTAGAAATTACTCATAAAAAAGCCATTGAAAAGCCAGAGTTTGATTTGCACGAATATCAGATGGATGAGGTTGGAGTAGCATTCGCTCAGAAACAAGAGGTCCCTGAATTGGATATTGATATATCAGAGTTAAGCATGGATGAGGTGGGTGCGATTTTTGCCGAAAAGCAAATAATCGCAGAACCTGAACTGGATATAAGCTCTATATCTATGGAAGAGGTGGGTGCGATATTCGCTGAAAAAAAGAAAATCCCAGAACCTGAAATTAACATTGATGACATAGAAATGATTGATTGATTCAATAAATCGAATAAAACAATCAATATTCCCTAATGGCAAACGATTGAATCTTTGCTAAAATACCCCCATTAAATAAATTTTTAAATTACAAGAGAACATTCATGAGCGAAACAATCCATCACAAATTAATCATTATCGGCTCTGGTCCAGCTGGGTATACCGCAGCTGTATATGCCGCTAGAGCCAATCTTAACCCAGTTATAATCACAGGAATAGAACAAGGAGGGCAGTTAATGACAACCACAGATGTGGAAAACTGGCCTGGTGATCCGGATGATTTGCAAGGACCAGATCTTATGGCGCGCATGTTAAAGCACGCTGAAAAATTTGACACACAAATGGTATTCGATCACATCAATGCTGTAGAGTTAGAACAAAGACCTTTTATACTAAAAGGCGATTCAGCTACGTATTCCTGTGATGCGTTAATTATTGCTACAGGTGCCAGTGCCAAATACTTAGGCCTTGAATCTGAGGAAGCATTCAAAGGCAAAGGTGTTTCTGCTTGTGCTACTTGTGATGGATTTTTCTACCGCGATAAACCCGTTGCTGTGATCGGTGGAGGCAATACCGCAGTTGAAGAAGCATTGTACTTGTCAAACATTGCATCAAAAGTTTATTTGGTTCACAGACGCGATACTTTGCGCTCTGAGAAAATCTTAATTGATAGAATTAAAGCCAAAGCAGAAAACGGCAACATCGAATTCATTTGGAACAACAACTTAGATGAGGTACTTGGCGACAAAATGGGTGTCACAGGCATCAATGTCAAAGACAAAAACACCAATGAAATGCGCAAACTTGATGTTGATGGTGTGTTTATTGCCATAGGCCATTCGCCCAATACCAAAATTTTTGAAGGCCAGTTGGAAATGAACTACGGTTACTTAAAAGTAGACACTGGACAAACAGGCAATGCCACTCAAACATCTATCGAAGGTGTTTATGCAGCCGGCGATGTTAGTGATCACATCTACCGTCAAGCCATTACATCAGCAGGAACTGGTTGTATGGCCGCCTTGGATGCAGAGCGTTATTTGGATGCATTATAAATAAGATATGTATAGGGTGCGGATATGAGTGTCCGCCCGTTTTCCTGTTTAAATGAAATTTTATCTACCAACAATGGATGGGAAAATTGACTTTCCTCCGATTGAAGAGGCCTTGAATGAACCCAATGGTCTATTGGCTTTTGGAGGCGATTTAGAGCCACAAACTTTGATTAAAGCCTATTCGCAAGGAATTTTCCCATGGTTTTCTGATCAAGAACCGATTTTGTGGTGGTCACCAAACCCGCGCATGGTGTTGTTTCCTGATAAATTTCATATCTCACGGTCGTTTAAGCGGGCATTAAAAAAGGCACAATATACCGTTCACTTCGACCGTGATTTTGAAACAGTGATTAATCATTGTGCCAAAACCAGAAAAGACGGTTTGGGCACATGGATTACCCAAAGCATGAAAGATGCGTACATTGAATTACACAAACAAGGCATTGCACATTGCCTTGAAATTGATGTCAATGGTGAGTTAATCGGTGGAATATATGGATTGGCTTTGGATAATATATTTTATGGGGAATCCATGTTCAGCCTGCAAACCAACGGCTCTAAATTTGCTTTATTTGAATTGTGCAAGTATTTAATTAAACACGATTACCGAATTTTAGATTGCCAAGCCCACAGCGAGCACCTAGAGTCTTTGGGTGCTGAGATGATTTCGATAAGGAAGTTTAAAGGGTATTTGCCCTTGAAGATTAATCTTAAGTAATTTAAAATATTTCTTGTGCGAAAATATTTCTTGTGCCAACGATTTTGTTTGCATATAACCTGTTAAAAGATGGAAATAATTTGACCAAATTTGCAAGTATCAATTGCTTTATTTAATCATTCTATTTCAACAGTCTTTTTCTATTTTGGAGTACTCTCATGAAGAAATATTTATTAAGTCTTACCATTATGTTAACTGCAATTTCTGCAACTTTGTTACCGAACAATGCTTACGCGTTATCTGGAGGTACATGTATTGGAAATAGCTATGTAGTTATCCTTGCGAATGGTAGTTACATTATTTATCATAATGCGGCTCAGTGCATAAACAAGAGAAAATAGTTGGTTTGTATATAGTGCATATGAAAATATGCACTATATAAAAGTATCACTTTTCAGGAATATATATGATTGTAATGATAAGATTGTCTTTGTTTTTTATGCTTTTTTCAGTTTCTCCTCTTTGGGGAAAGAAATATATTAATGTAAGTTATGAAGGAATTGACAGCTATTGGACTTTAGATCAAAGTCGAATGTCTAGTCAAGCTCCACTAGAGATGATACAACTACTACAATTGGCAACATCAAGAAATGGGGAAACTTGGTATGAATTTGAGTTTGTCATTAATAAGAATGGTGTGCCTAAAGATTTTTTATTCTTTATTGCAAACCCAGTAGAAGGAAATAAAGATAAAGAGTTGTTAAAAAAATACATTCTGTTTAATCGATATAAGCCCACAAAAAAAAATCAATATTTACAAGAAATTAAAATCAAAGCTAATCTGAGAATTGGTAATTCTTATAACTAAAAATTTAAAAATACAATGATTTTATATCTTTATAGGCTATTTTCTAGGCGGCTAATTGGTTTTTTCATTTCTGTGACAGCACTTTCAATCTCTATTGCTGGCTTAATAGCATGTTTGGTTATTTTAGAGAACTTGGAGAATGGTAGGCCCAAAGGAGTGAATTATCAAGGCAAGTTTATTAGTATTTTTAGTTATATTAGTTCAAAAAATTTAACTTGGTATTTAACCCCTCAAAAGATACTCAGTTTACAAGAAGAATTAGATGATCAAACACAAATAATAGCAGTTAATGAGGGAGATAATTTTGAAACTGTAAACATCAATGAAAAAACATTAATATCATCAATCAGTTTTGTTTCAGATAATTTCTTTGATGTATTAAAAATTAAAATAAATGAAGGTAATAGACAAGATTTCTATAAAACAGTAGAAACAGTATGTCTAGTCTCTAAGTCATTCATCAAAAACAACAACCTATCAAGTGCCCCAACTTCATTGTTGATAGATAATAAACAATATAAAATCATAGGAGTTGTGCCAGAATATAAGGGTTTGTTCCCTGAAAGTTTTTCTGATGTTGACATATGGATTCCTTGGCAACACGCTCATCATATTCTGTCAAGAAAAATTAATAATAAGAATCCGTTTGGGGGTGGAGAATATTGGGCTATATTAACTTCTACAAATATCAATCTAGATAGCTTAGAAAGTAATTTAAGTCAATTAGAGTCAAGAACGGATTTGTTGAAACCTCCTGAAGACAGCTTCAAAAGTATAAAAGGGCTTGTAAATCAAGTAAATTTGAGGAGTGATGCTGAAGAAAGTACTATGCTTTATTTATATATTTCTCTTGTTATGTTCATAATAGCGGTTATAAATTTATCAACATGGGTGGCTTTAACAAGGTTGTCAAAAATTAACAATGAAAGAATATTTCTCAAGTTAGGTATTGGCCGATATAGATTTTTTTCATTGAATATTTTAGCCGTTATTGCTCCAATTATATTCGCATTTATTCTTGCTATACCTTTATATAAAGGTTATTTGTATTTAATACTACAAGAAACTACCTTAGAAAAATTATTTACAGAAGAAAGTTTATTTCATGTGTTAATTCCATGGAAAGAAATTATGTTTATGATACTAGTTACAGTATTAGTAATCTATATTTTAACTATGATAATTGCGAAACTTTCCAATGTTGCTTATAACAAACATTCATTATCAAGTGATAATAAAACTGGATATGTTTTTCATTCATTATTTTTTATTACAGTGACACTGACTACTGTTAGTTTGATTTTTTCAATTTTCATTATGCAATATGCATTATTGACAAAAAATAAATTTAGCAATCAAAACTTCAACAATGTTTACTCAATAATTCCGTTTTTTGAAAACTTTCTAGACAATAAAAAGAAAGTGAATTTAATAATAGATAGTTTGCAAAATAACATCGAAAATATAACTAAAATTGGTATTTCTTCAAAAGTACCCTATTCTGATAACCAAACTCAAAATTTTTCTTTAAATAAATATGAGCCAACGGATATAAAAATATTAGTAAATAAAGTTGATAAAGTTGCATTGTCAATATTAGGAGTAAATATGATAGTTGGAGAAAATATTGTGGTAGGAAGAAATCAATTAATAGTTGATACAAAAACTGAGTCTAAATTGAAAAAGTTAACCCATTTAGATTCTATTTTAAATCTTACCCTATATGATATGGCCCAAGAGGAATATCAAATAGTTGGCATTAGTTCGTTTTTGAATTATTCTTCAGACCCTACTGTTGATATAAATATTGGATATACCAGTTTTAAAGATCAAGATCCTGTTAGAATAATCCTTTTAAAAGGAAATATTGATTTTGAAAATTTGATAAATATGACTGAAAAATTGAGAACAGAATACTCCTTAAAGCTATTTGTGGTTAATTCATTAGAAGAAAGGAAGACTTCTTTAAGTATTCCGTTATATTCTAGAATTATTTTATGTCTTACAGCCGCTGTTATGTCTGTAATAATATCAATGTTAACTATAGTTTCAATAATTAGTATTAATGTATCTGAAAAAAATAAGGCTTTGGCAATATATTCATCACTGGGGTTAACGCCATTTAAACTATGGCTTTATTCATATAAAGTCACATTGATTGTTACAGTTTTGGGTTTTGGAGTTGGTACTTTCCTGTATTGGAAAATCAACCAAATGCCGTTTATGTTAATAATTTCAAGAGGGAGCAGTTTTAACACAAGTATTTTTGTTGCATCAATAATATTAATGATTTTGGCACTGGCTAGTATGACCATTGTATTTTTCAGACTCTTTTACAAACACTCAATTTTTGATTATTTACGAAACAACGATTAATAGATTATGGATATTGAAATAAAACCCACTAAAAAAAATCACATACTTATAACGTTGATTGTTTTGACTATATTAGCTGTAATAATTTATTTAGCTAGCGTACCTAAACCTATTGAAAAAAAATATTTACATATTGAAAAAGTCAAATTTGGGAGTGTAAATAGCTCTATAATATCATCTGGTCAATTAATACCTAAAACCAACCAAATAATTAGTTCTTTAACATCAGGAATTCTCAGTAAAATTATTACAGAAGTTGGTACAGAAGTAAGGAGTGATTCGGTTATTATGCAATTATCGAATCCAATACTAATTTCAGAGAAAAAATCAGCGTTATCGAATTTAAAAATTGCTAAAGCTGAATTTTTATCAAAAAAATTAATGTTAAAGAATCAATTGTTGGATCAAGAAAGCAAGTTAATTGAATTGAATTCTAATTTGAACCTTATGCATCAAAAATTGCTAGCAAAGGAACAGCTATTCAAAAGTGGGATAATTTCTAAATTAGATTTTTTTCAAGCACAGTTAGAAGTAAAGCAATTAAAAGCTAAAATTATAGTAGAGGATAAGCGTAATAATTTTTTCATTGAGACATCTCAGGCTCAATATGAAGCTGGTAATGCGAAAATTGATGAACTGATTTCGCAACTAGAGCTAAAGACATTGCAGGTTGAAAATTTGAATATTAAAGCCAATATTAGTGGAGTAGTTCAAACTATTGATGTGGATATTGGTAATAGTATTTCTTATGGTCAAGAGTTGGCGTTGGTTTCCAAGCCATATCCATTGATTGCATTACTTGATGTAAATCAAGGAGCGAGTAAGTATATAAAAATTAATATGCCGGCTAAGATTTCTGTTGCAAATGAGGAATATAAAGGGAGAATTACTCACATTGCACCCCAAGTAAATAATGGATTGGTTCAAGTGAAGCTTGAATTTGTGGAGCCACTGCCTAAAATTCTTAAACCTTTGCTTGGTATTTCAGCAGTTATTGAATTGTCAAATTTAAAAGCAGTTATGTGGTTGCCGCGTCCAAATAATGTAGTTAGAGGCATTAATTATTTTTACAGAATTGATTATGATACGAATATTGCTATACGTACTAAAGTTGAAGTGGGGAAAATAACCAATAGCCAAATTGAAATCTTAACTGGATTAAATATTGGTGATGCGGTTATTTTAGATGATACTAATAGTTGGAAAAAAATGGAAGTTAAATTAAACTAATGAAGAAGCCAGTAATTACATTAAAAAATATTTGCAAAGTTTATAAAACAAAACACGTTATTACTAAGGCATTAGATAATATAAATATAGAAATTTTTGAAGGTGAATTTGTTACTTTAACAGGTTCTTCTGGCTGTGGGAAGTCAACCTTATTATCAATCATTGGGCTGTTGAATGATTCTAGCTCTGGAAGTTATTATCTTGCAGAACATAATATAAAGATGTTTTCAGCAAATCAACTAGCAAGAATAAGAAATAAGCACTTAGGCTTTATTTTCCAATCATTTAATTTAATAGATGAATTAAACGTGTTGGAGAATGCCTCCTTACCTTTAAAATTTCAAGGTTTAAGCAAGATGGTCTGTCAACAAGAGGCAATGAAATTATTGATTAAATTAGGACTTGAAAAAAGAGCTACACATTATCCAAACCAATTATCGGGAGGACAACAACAAAGAGTGGCCATTGCACGAGCATTAATTTGTAAGCCTGATATCATTTTAGCGGACGAACCAACTGGCAATTTAGATTCCGACACAGGTAAAGTAATTATGAAAATTTTATGTGATCTACATAAAAATGGTCAAACTATTTTGATGGTGACTCATGAGTTGGAACATACTCAGTTATCAACTAGGAGCATTGTTCTAAAAGATGGTAAAATTAATTAAATAGAAAATTATGAACAGAATCATTAATAAAACAATGATTTTTAATAGAAAGTAATGGTTAGTTTGTTACATTAATGTAATATTCAGCTTGTTCTGTTAATATACGCAACGATTTTATAACACATAGAAAATTTATGGCAAAAGAAGAAGTAATCGAGATGGAAGGTGTAGTTACCGAAACTCTCCCAAATACCATGTTTAGAGTAGAACTAGAAGGTGGTCATATCGTGACAGCACATATTTCTGGTCGCATGCGCAAACATTATATTCGCATTTTAACGGGTGATTCCGTTACTGTTGAGTTGACTCCTTATGATTTGACCAAGGGTCGTATCACTTTCCGAAAAAAATAACTTCAAGTACTTATCTTTTTCCCAATTTCTGCGGTGTTTCCGTACTCGAACTGATTACATAGGCGACTATGCTCACAGTTCTGTGCTCGAAAACACCTTGACCTAGGAAAAAATCTAAGCACTTGAAGCTATTTTTGCAAAATAACTTCAAGCACTTATCTTTTTCCCAATTTCTGCGGTGTTTCCGTACTCGAACTGATTACATAGGCGACTATGCTCATAGTTCTGTGCTCGAAAACACCTTGACCTAGGAAAAAATCTAATCGCTTGAAGTCATTTTTGCAAAATAACTTCAAGTACTTATCTTTTTCCCAATTTCTGCGGTGTTTCCGTACTTGAACTGATTACATAGGCGACTATGCTCACAGTTCTGTGCTCGAAAACACCTTGACCTAGGAAAAAATCTAATCACGTGAAGTTATTTTCATAAAATAAAACCCTGTTTTTGATTCGTAGGGTCAAGTTTTTCTTGTCTGCTACGATTTCTCAAACTCTTCAGTTTCTTCAGTTTCATTGTTGTCATTTGACAACAATGGCATGTCGCTTTTAATAACGAATGCCAGTTGTTTATTGATTATATCGATATGAACTACTCCACCATTGGTTAATTTCCCAAATAAAATATCATCGATGATGGGTTTTTTGATGTGCTTTTCAATGGCACGATGCATTGGGCGTGCGCCCATGTTTTTGTCATAACCTTTTTCTACTAGCCATTGTTTGGCCGTGTTGCTGAGTTTAAATCGAATAGATTTATCACTCATTTGTGCTTCTAATTCAATGATGATTTTGTCCACGATTTTCAATACATGCGATGTATCCAAATGCTTGAACTGAATGGTTGAATCTAAACGGTTCCTAAACTCAGGAGAGAATAGGCGTTTAATGGCTTCGGCTGAATCTGTTGAATTGTCTTGTTCGGTAAAGCCCATTGAATCACGTGATTGAGCTGCGGCACCAGCATTGGTGGTCATGATCAACAAGACATTTCTAAAATCAGTTTCTCTGCCGTTTGAATCGGTTAACATGCCTCTATCCATGACTTGTAATAAAATATTGAAGATGTCAGGATGGGCTTTTTCTATCTCATCCAATAACACAATAGAATGAGGGTTTTGATGCACCTTATCGGTTAACAATCCACCATCTTCGTGACCAACATAACCTGGAGGAGAGCCTATTAAGCGTGATACACTGTGTGATTCCATGTATTCTGACATATCAAATCGCAACAGTTTTAAACCCAATATATGTGACAATTGTTTAACCACTTCGGTTTTACCCACACCTGTTGGTCCTGCAAACAATAAATTGGCAATTGGCTTGTCGGCTTTGGCCATGCCTGCGCGTGACATTTTTATAGCCGTGGTCAGTGTATTGATGGCTTCATCCTGTCCAAATATGACCATTTTTAAATTGCGTTCAATAGACTGTAAGCGTTGAATGTCATCGCCATTTAAGTCGTTAAGTGGAACTTTGGCCATAGAAGCAACCACTCTGCGAATATCTGATGCGGTAATTGTGGTCTCGCCTTTTTCTTGAATGCGTTGCCAGGAACCCGCTTCGTCAATGGCATCAATTGCCTTGTCTGGGAGGAACTTTTCATTGAGGTAACGAGAAGTTAATTTAACCGCTTCTGTGATGGATTCTTTGCTGTATTTGACACTGTGGTGTTTTTCAAATTCAGGTTTTAAACCTTGTAAGATTTCTATGGTTTCAGCAATGCTAGGTTCTACAATGTCTACTTTTTGAAAACGTCTTGCCAGTGCTCGATCTTTGTCGAAAACCGTTCGGGCTTCTTGTGCCGTTGTAGCACCTATACATCTTAAGTCACCACCGCTTAAAGCAGGTTTTAGCATGTTGGATGCATCCATGGTTCCACCTGAAACTGACCCTGCACCAATAATGGTGTGAATTTCATCGATAAATAATATGGAATGTTCGATGTTTTTAACGTATTTGATGACTTTTTTCATGCGTTTTTCAAAATCACCACGGTATTTTGTTCCAGCCAATAAATTACCCAAATCTAGAGAAAATACCACTGATTCTTGTATCAATTCTGGAACTTCTTTATCAACGATTCGTTTGGCTAGCCCTTCGGCAACAGCAGTTTTACCCACACCTGGTTCACCGACCAATAGCGGATTGTTTTTGCTTCGGCGCAATAATATTTGGATCACTCTTTCTAATTCTTTGTGTCTTCCTATTAAAGGGTCAATTTTGCCTTCTTCTGCTTTTTTATTGAGATTGATTAAATAATCTTCGACAGGGTCTTGTTGATTTTCTTCATCATCTAAATCATCATTGGCATCGTATTCTTCCAGTGATGAGTCGCTGCCATGGGCAACATAACTAACAATTTCAAAGCGTTCTATGCCTTGTTTGGCTAATAAATAAACCACAAAACATTCAGGTTCTTCAAAAAATGCCACAAGGACTCTATCTCCTGTGACCATGGGTACTTCGGATGATTGGGCAGAATATATGGCGCGTTGCATGACCCGCTGAAAAGCAGTAGTTGGCTGTGGCGAAAATTCGATGTTCTCGGGAACACATTCAATGTATTGTGCAATGTGTTGTTCTAGCTCTGTTTTTAATAAATCAATGTCGCAATCCACAGCTTTTAATACATGGTTGACTTGGGTGTTTTTTAACAAGCCTAGCATTAAATGTTCCATAGTTAGGAACTCATGGCGTTCAAAAATGGCCAACTGATAGATTTTACTGATACAATCGTCTAATTCTTTGTCTAACATTTATACTGACTCCATAACACACAATAGAGGGTGTGAATTTTCTTTGGCATACTGATTGGCAAGTAGCATTTTAGTCTCGGCAATTTCATGTGTAAAGATTCCGCACAAACCTTTGCCGCGGGTATGCACATGCATCATTACTTGGGTGGCTCTTTCCTGATCCATTCGAAAGAAACGTGACAGCACATCAATCACGAAATCCATCGGTGTGAAATCATCATTGATAATCAAAACCTTATACATGGAAGGTTCTTTTATTTGTTGTTCTGTTTCTTCGAAAACCAGTGTTTGGTTATCCCAAGATAAATCTTTTTCTGACATGATTACTGCGCAATAGTGATTAAGTATCAATTTTGGACTGTTTTTGCAAAATATCAAGGCATATTTTGAATTTTTTAAAGGTATATTCATTGTTGCTAATTTATAAATGGCTAATATTTATCTAAATTGTTTACAAACAATACAATTTAAGATAACCTTTAACGCAATCTTAACTTTAAACTTAATCAAGGGGATTAATTGAATGAAAATTTTTAACAAAAAATCATTAGTGGCAGCAGCAATAACAGCTACACTAACTATGGCAGGCTCTGCTTCTGCTACAAATGGTTATTTTGCTTATGCATACTCACAAAGCGAAGCTGGTTTAGCAGGTGCAGGTGTTGCTAAAGTAAAAAACATTGATTCATTGGCCGGTTCAACCAATCCAGCCAACATGGTATTTGCTGGTGATCGTTGGGATGTTGGTTTGAATCTATTTAATCCTGATAGAGCTTATAAGGTTGAAGGGTCTCCTGCTTTGCCTAGTGGTTTTGCACCAATTGGTATGATTCCAAGTTGTAACGCTCCTGGTGTTGCTCCTTGTCAATTGCCATTTTCACTTGGAGAACAAAACATTAAATCTGAAAATCAAGTATTTCCAGTGCCCAGTTTTGGTTGGAACAAGATGTTGTCAGATCGTTCATCTTTTGGTGTAATGGTTTATGGCAATGGTGGAATGAACACAGAATATCAAGGTGGCAGTGCCAATATTTTTAATCCAGGTACAGGTACAATAGTTACAGCACCTGGAACATTTGGTGGTGGAACTTTGGGCATTGATTTGATGCAATTGTTTGTGGCACCAACCTATTCTATGAAAGTAGGTGATAATTCTTCAATCGGTTTTAGCCTTATTGGAGTTTTCCAAAGATTTGAGGCCAAAGGTTTGGGTGCTTTTGCAGGTGTAACGAACTTCCCAAATAACTTAACTAACAATGGATATTCTACTTCTTATGGTGCAGGATTTAAGTTCGGTTTTAACAGTCAATTATCTGACGGTATCCGATTTGGCGCTTCGTATCAATCAAAAATGAGAATGGGTGAATTTGATGAATACAAAGGATTATTCGCTGAAGGTGGTGATTTTGATATTCCAGAAACTTGGACTTTTGGTATCTCTGCAGATGTTGGCGAAAAAGGAGTGTTCGTAGCAGATATTCAGCGCATCAATTACAGCGATATTGCAGCGATTGGTAATGATTTGACACCATTGACTGGCGGTCAGTGTTTTGACGCCTTAAATGCATTTTTATTTACTGGATCACTTGCGGCATCAGGCCCTGGTTGTGGTGGCGGAAGCAATGGTTTTGGTTTTGGTTACAATGACATGACTGTTGTAAAAGCAGGGTATGAGTGGGAATACAACGATGGATTGATCTTTAGAGCTGGTTATAGTGTTACTGATCAACCTATTGAGTCACAAGATGTATTATTTAATATCTTGGCTCCAGCAGTAAGTAAAAGTCACTTAACTGCAGGGTTCACCAAAGAGCTATCAAGTGGCGCAGCAATTACCATGTCATTCATGTATGCAGCAGGTGATGAAGTAAGAGGTCCTAATCCTTTTGACCCAGGCCAAACTATCTCAATAGATATGGATCAATATCAAATTGGATTTACTTATTCTTCTAAGAAGTAAGTTTATTTAAAAAATGTAATGAAAAAGCCTCACTTGATGAGGCTTTTTTTATGTTATTCACGTTGACAATTGAAAACGGCTGGGTAATTCGGAACCGCTGCTTTAGCTGCGCCTATATTCAGAACTCTTAAGACCCGTCATTATGGTTGTTTATACTAGTAGTGTAAACCGATGTTTTGGTTTAGTTCGAGTTGCAGGACTGAAGTCCCGATTCCGTATTGCTTTATCATTCCGCTGTGGTCTTTGTGAGCGTTGTGCGAAAACAGCTTTTGATTTTTAATTGAAACAAACCACCATTAAAGCCAAAAGAATCGTTGCTTCAGCCCTGTATACTCGAATTTAAAGTAAAATAAATAAACTAAGTCAAGAAATAACAATCAATTACATTAGAGAAATCTTATATAAAATCAATTTCAAAAAAATAGTTGACTTAAATTTTCAATGGTGACAATATACGTCAAGTAACCTGTTCGGATATGATAACTTTTGACCAAAGTTTGACTTGAAATTGACCAAGATTTGACCAAATCTAAAACAATTCATAAAATCCTGTTGAGTAAAATTGACCCAATCCAAATAGTGTTGCATTTTTATTAACAAATCGGATTATATATGACAATACTCGGTGGGAGTGGCGTATAAATTGTTTCTTTTTACTTTTAAAACTTACTCAATATGAAAAACTATTGAACTTCATTTTAAAAACAAAAATAAATCAATTTATCTATCCATCCCATCCAACCATTGGCAGATATATTCCTCAAAAAGGAAAAAAATAAAATGAAACAAAATAAAATTTTAACCGCGCTCGGCCTCGCCTGCACAGCACAGCACAGCACAGCACAGCACAGCACAGCACATTTAGACAACTCACTAAACGCATAGTTCATGTTACCGCTTTTACTGTCTCTTGTTTGGTGGTGTTGCCGAGTTTTGCTCAAAGTGGTTGTGGTTGGGATGCATCTACTGGAACTATAACATGCCCTTCTCCTAGTCCACCTCAAAATCCACCAGGTTGTGATTATTTAGGAGATCCTGATTGTGATGATGGAGATGATGGTGGAAGCAGTGGGGGTGGAGGTAATGATCCAGACCCTGATGCTCTAGCTTGTACGCAGCATTATCAATTTAAAGATGAGGAGTGTCTTATTGACCCTGAAGATCAATATAAATTCAACTGGAACCCATTTGGTACAGATTTCAGCCTGTTGTATAGCAGCTGGGCAGGTTTAAACGGATTGCCATCTGGTTTTTTTCCAGATTATGGGGCTCCAGTTCAAGTCTATCAAAATATTATTCGAGATGTCGCTCAAGCCTATTGGACAAACCAAACCTCACAAGCGATAAGTAGTGCTTATTGGTCAGCTGTAAACGTTTTTTGTATTGGTTTTCCTGAAGAAGCTATTTTTACTGCAGATAGGGCTGATTGTTATGAAGATGCATACTCTGTTTCACTTCGGCTAATACCATCTTTTTCTGATCACGCATTCACCATTAGTCAAGTTGAGGGTTATGGGGTCACTATTCAACACTTAACATCAAATAATCCCTTTGCCAATTGGGCTGCTCAGTTCTTAACTGAGATTAATGATGTTAAAGAATGTAAAATATGGTTTGATGGAAAAGATCAAATCCCAGGTTGTGAATAAATAGGAGAACAATATGAAATACAATAAAATAGTTATATTATTAATAATCATGAGCATAATTTATTTTGGGAGCAGACATAACAGTGTTGACTCTGAAAATACAAAGCCACTCAAGATAGTAAAGACTAAAGTGGTAGAGAATATTTATCATAAAAATAATCCTGTAAAATCAAGGAGTAATAATAAAATAAGAACTAAAAGCTCTCAAGAAATAAGTGAGATATTACAGATTTTACAAAATCCAAGTGATGAGGAACTAAGTTATATCTGGGAAGAAGAGTATTCTTGTTATTATAGTCAAGCAGGGCAATGTCGATACAGCTTACTTAATGCAAAATCACTAGAAGAAGCAAAATGGATGAGAAATAATGGCTATCCGACAAGAAGTATGTTGGATCTGATGAATGATGATAGCCGTGCACAAGAGTTAATGGAATTAGTTAAGGATAAGTATCCTGCTGCTTTAACTGTTGCATCTATAAGTGCTATGGAAAGAGGTGACTTCAAGGAAGCGTCGCAATTAGCACTACTAAACTTAACATACTCTGATGAAGCAAAAACATATCCTCATTTGCTCTATGGAGAAGCAATGGTACTTAATAATATGTTACCTCTTGCATTGCCACAAATTTATGTGGCAGGATTGTTGGGCGACTCTAACGCTCAAGGAAGAGCTACATCGTTATCTGCCGATGTATATGTTTCTACTAGTGCATTAAATAGCGCACATGGTTATTTAAGGAGAGTATTTGGAGGGTCGGTACCAAAAGATCAAAGGCCTAAAAATAACGGCGGAGGATAAAATTATCAATGATTTAAACTTGAAGTCATTATATTTACTATGAATAGGATCTATCTTTATGTTGGTGATATTGATAATAATGTGATGCAAAGTATTGGAAAACAAACAAGTGAAGAATGAAAATATAAAATCAGGGCAACTTTATGAGTCAAACATTGAAAACTGTCCTGTTTTTATTCCAGAAAAATTATCTTTGTTTAAGTTTGAATTTTCATTACAAAAATTAAAACGAATTAAAGGAAGTTTTCTATATTTTGAAAGTCAGTTTGAACTCTATTTTTATAAGTTTTTATCAGGAGGAAAGTCTCTTACTAATGACTTTGTAGATGTCATTGTACAAGATTTATATCTTTGGAAATCAGCAAATGTTGCGAGGAGTGTTTATGTTAAAGAAGTTGTAAACGCCGCAATAAAATATGAAAAAGTAGTTAATATTTTGATTCGAAATAAAAAGTTGACTAAATCTGTTTTATTAAAACAGAATAAATTGCTACGCCCAAGAGGTAAATTGTTCGGTATTCGAGAAACCCCAATGCGGGCAGGTGATCCAAAAACAAACAAATATGCATTTTATTGTGCCCCACATGAATGCATTAATGAATTATTTGTTGATTTAATTCAGTATATTGAATCTGACAACTCATCTGTGTTGAATAAATCATTGATTGGTATGATACAATTTATTTTTATCCATCCATATAAGGATGGAAATGGCCGTACTTCGCGTGCATTGTTTTTGTCACAAATGCAACCAAAATATGGGCTATCATCTTCGTCTTTATTTCTTATCTACTTGAAAAATATTAACCCTGAGGAATATTATGCTGCTATGCATGGTTTTCGGAATAGTAACTTTGAAAAATTGAAATTATTTTATATGCAGGCAATCGTATGGGTGAATCAGTCACTAGATGAATTGCAAGATTTATTTGATGGTTATGTCAGTAAAATAGGTAAGAATAAATTTAAAGTAGAATATTCACAAATAGTTATAAAGGTTGATTTGAATCAGAGAGTGGATGAAAGTGTATTCCAATTTCACAGCAAAAAAGCAGGGAAGAATATCTATATCAATACGGCATTACTCAATGTCTTGAACCAATTTGATTATTATTTGAGGTATGAATTGAGGAAACACCAGAGCAATTGACAATTAACAATGGATAATTGACAATTTAAAACTTAATTAATTGAAAATAGAAAGTTGAAAACGGTTGGATATTCGGAATCGCTGCTTTAGCTGCGCATAATTTAGGTCTCTTAAAACCAGCCATTATGGTGTTTATACTAGAAGTGTAAACTGATGTTTTGGTTTAGTTCGAGTTGCAGGACTGAAGTCCCGATTCCTAAATGCTTTATAATTTCTCTGTGGCCTTTGTGAGCGCTGTGAGTTTATGAAATAACTAACGGATGCGAGACTTCAGTCTTGCCGTTCTCGATTTTCTAAAAAACTCTAAATCATCAAACTACCATATAGCTAAGTTAATTGAAATTATACATCTTAATGCCATTGAGTAAGGCAAGGTTAAAACCTCGCATCCGAATAATTTTGAGTTATTCTACAGTCTCTGTGCGAAAACTGCTTTTGATCTTTTCTATGGTTTCTTTTTGTAAATAAACACTTGAGTATCAGATGACTCGGTTTTAAAACCTCGGTACATACCTGCAGTATTAAAGGTCATCACTGGGTTTCCTTTATTATCTAAACCAACAATTCCACCATCTCCACCAGCATTTTTTAATTCATGTTGAATAACCTCATCAGCCGATTGTTCAAGAGAAATCTTCTTATACAATACTCTGGCACATATATCATGAGCGACTGCATAACGGATAAAATACTCGCCATGTCCTGTGGCAGAAATTCCACAAGAGCGGTTATCGGCATAAGTACCAGCTCCAATAATGGGTGAATCCCCAATGCGTCCGAAGGCTTTATTGGTCATGCCGCCAGTTGAGGTGCCTGCTGCAATGGTGCCATTTTTATCTATGGCAACCGCACCAACCGTTCCAAATTTGTGGTCTGTTTTCAGCAAGTCTTCGGACAATGATACGTCTTTTTTGTGTTGAATGGCTTGCCATTGTTGATAACGATAATCGGTATCAAAATAATTGTTATCAACGGTTTCCAATCCTTGCTGCTTGGCAAATTTATCAGCACCTTGGTTTGAGAGCATGACATGTGGAGAGTTCAGCATTACCTCCTTGGCTGCATTAATTGGATTTTTGACATGTTTAACTCCAGCTACTGCACCTGCTTGTAAATCGCTGCCGCGCATAATAGAAGCATCCAGTTCGTGTTTTCCTTCTTTGGTATATACAGCTCCAATACCCGAATTAAACAGTGGTGAATTCTCCATTACATTAATCGCAGCAATTACAGCATCTGTAGATTCACCCCCTTTTTCTAATACGGCATACCCTGCATTAATGGCCTCAGTAAGTTTGGCTTTTATCGCCGCTTCTTTCTCATCACTGAGGTTTTTCTTCAAAATGGTGCCAGCACCACCATGTATAACGATAGCAAGTTGGTGATCTTTAGCCACAATTAATCCTGAGACTGTAAACAATAATATCAGTAGAATGGTTTTCATAAAGTTGTTTCCTATTTTTCATTTTTAATTTAGTTTAACGATTGATTGCATAATTTATCCCAAGCCTTTTCGGGTAAGATAATGTCCAATTGATGCCCGCCATTGAATTCGTCTAGCCAATAGTTTTGTCCATCTACCCAGCCAGCATTGTTGAAAATTGTATGATTACTTCTGCTTAAGCTCAATAAATTTGGTCCTGTTGTATCTTGCAATCCGATAGAAATAAATACTGGGATTTTTCTTGCTGCATCAGCAGGTGCATCCAATCCTGCAAAACCTTCGAGAGCTCCTGCACTGATAGCATAGGCGGCAAATGTTTCAGAATAGACTAACATAATCGCATGCATGATATGCCCGCCAGCTGAAAAGCCATGGCCGTAGATTCGGTTATTTTCAATATTGTAATAGCGTTGCATGTCTTTTATGATTTCAAAAAGAATGGGAACATCCACCCCTGGAACCCAACCACCACCTGTTTGCCCAGTCGCGGTTTGGGCCACAACAATAAAACCATTATCATCAGCAGTGGCTTGCCAAAAATCGCGGGTTGCTTTGGCATTGGATGGAGCCGTGCCAGCACCTGCTGCTCCATGCCAAGATATCAGCATGGGTGAGGCCACTCTTGACTGATAATTTTGGGGAATGGCGATATAGTAGGTATAAATTTCACCGTTATAAACCACATGACGATCAAATGAACCTGGATAAGGGCCACGGTTACCATTGCTGGGATTGGATGATTGTTGAAATTTGGTTTTAAATATGGTGTCATTGCAGGTTGCAAAACCTTGAAAAGAATAGGGCAGTGAAAAAATTAGAACAGTCAGCATCATTCCTATGTTGTTTGGAATGGTAAATAGTTTAAATAGGCGTGTTTTCAAACTCATGAATGTTTCTTAAATCTTTGATAAATCTAGGGTAATCAATAGAGTAACACATTTATTACAAAGGATTAAGTATTCATACTATAATTCACCTATGAACACATGGCTTATAAGGATAGATTGAGTGAGAAATAAGATTATAAAAGAAATACAAGCTATCCAACCATTGGATAAGCTTGAATCTGAAACAATTAATGAAGTGTTGCACTGGTTTGAGTCAGGTGTTGAAATTTGCCGAATAGAAAAACCAGATGTGCCGAACAAACACCTTGTTTCTTATTTTGTATTGGTCGATGGTGACTACATTTTACTTGTCGATCATATTAATGCACAATTGTGGTTGCCAACAGGTGGGCATGTAGAACCGAATGAACATCCACGTTTTACTGCTTTACGTGAAGCATCCGAGGAACTCTCCATTCAAGGCGATTTTCTGCAAGATGGTCCATTGTTTATCACATGTACTGTTACTGTTGGCAAAACAGCGGGTCACACGGATGTTTCCTTGTGGTACGTATTGAAGGGCAAACGAGATATGAAGCTTGTTTTTGATCAATCAGAATTTCATGGTGTTAAGTGGTTTCATAAAGACGAAGTGCCACTTAACCGAACAGATCCAGAGCTGGGGCGTTTTTTGGAAAAACTATACAGATAGAGACATTTGCAAAACCCTACTGTGCTCATATCGTTTTCAACTTTCAATTGTCAATTTTCAATTAATTTCACTCTTTTTCCAGTTTACTTACATTTCGGTAAGCCTTGGGCAATAAACTGCCACGCTTGGCTCGATAACCCAAGAAGTTCTGCAAGTCATTCCACTTGATGCGGATGTATTTTTTACCAACCCAAACCAAGAAAGACTCATTTTCACTGACCACCAACATGTCTACCATCGTCTCTTCGCCTGCTTTGAGCAATTTTGGTGGAATATTGATCATCTTATTGCCTTTGCCTTTAGCCAGTTGTGGTAATTCATGTACTGGGAAGGCCAATAAATGCCCAACTGATGTGGCACAAACAATAAAATCTTCATCTACATTGTTAATTACTTTAGGTGGTAAGGTTGTAAAATTTCCTTTGGGTACTGAAATGGCGTGTTTTCCTGCTTTGACTTTGGAGTATAGATTCTCCATTTCGGTAATAAAGCCATAACCAGCGGAACTAGCCATCAATAACATTGTACTGGGTTTTTCACAGATGGTTGCTACAAATTGTGAGTCTTCTGGCAGTTTGAATTTCGTCGTTAACGCTTCACCTTGACCCCGTGCTGAGGGCAGGGAATGGGACAACAATGAAAAAGCACGCCCATAATTGCTTAGGAATACAGCATTTAAATTTGAACGTCCATAAGCATGATGCGCGTATTCATCGCCTGATTTAAAATTCAACTTGGCAATATCAATGTCATGACCCTTGGCTGCGCGTACCCATCCTGCTTTGGACAAAATAATGGTGTTAGGCTCATTCGGAACAAGGCTGGTTTCATCAAAAACTTTGGCAACTTCACGATCGACAATCATGCTTCTTCTATCATCGCCATGCAGTTCTGTGTCTTCCATGATTTCGGTTTTGATTAATTTCTTTAATTTGGCCCGTGACATCAAAATGCCTGATAATTTATCGCGTTCAGCCAACAATTCCATTTGCTCGGTGCGGATCTTCATTTCTTCCAAAAGAGCAAGATTTCTTAATCGGGTGTCTAAAATAGCTTCAGCTTGTATTTCTGATAATTTAAATCGAGCGATCAAGGATTCTTTGGGATGTTCTTCTTCTCGAATAATGCGTATCACTTCATCCAAGTCTAGATAGGCAATCAATAAGCCTTCCAAGATATGTAACCTGGCTTCAACTTTGTCTAGTCTAGTTTGCAATCTTCGTCTTACAGTTTCGGTTCTAAAAGTTAACCATTCGTGTAAAATCATCTTGAGATTTTTAACTTGCGGACGTTTGTCCAAGCCAATCATATTGAGGTTGACCCTGAATGATTTTTCTAAATCTGTAGTCGCATACAAATGACTCATTAAACCGTCATAATCAATGCGGTTTGAACGGGTAATAATCACCAATCTAAATGGATTTTCATGATCGGATTCATCGCGTAAATCTTCAACCATGGGTAATTTTTTTGCGCGCATTTGATTGGCAATTTGTTCTAGAATTTTGGCTGGACTTGCTTGATGTGGTAATGCAGTGATTACAATGTTTTTGTCTTCGCGTTGATGCACACAACGCATACGAATACTGCCCTTGCCATTGGCGTACATCTCAACAATGTCTTTGCGTGGTGTGATGATTTCTGCATAAGTCGGATAATCAGGGCCTTGAATGTGTTGGCACAAATCTTCGATACTTGAATCTGGGTGATCTAACAATTGAAACAAAGCAGCTGAAACTTCACGCAAATTATGTGGTGGAACATCGGTTGCCATTCCTACAGCTATACCTGAACCACCATTGAGTAAAATATTGGGCAAACGGGCAGGCAAAAATACCGGTTCTTCTAAAGTTCCATCAAAATTGGGCTGCCAATCTACTGTTCCAAGAGGCACCTCATGCAACAAACTTTTCGAGTAAGCAGTCAAGCGTGATTCTGTATAACGCATGGCAGCAAAAGACTTGGGGTCATCAGGTGAACCAAAATTACCTTGTCCATCGACCAAGGGATAACGGTATGAAAACGGTTGTGCCATCAATACCATCGCTTCATAACTGGCAGAATCGCCATGTGGATGATACTTACCTATTACATCACCAATGGTACGTGCTGATTTCTTGTGCTTGGATTTTGCTGACAAACCCAATTCGCTCATGGCAAATACAATGCGACGTTGAACGGGTTTTAAACCATCGCCAACAAAGGGCAATGCGCGATCTAACACCACATACATGGAATAATCCAAATAGGCTTTTTCTGCATATTCGCCCATTGGCATGATTTCATAGTTTAAGATTTTTGACATGAATAATCTAGATGAATAAATAAAAAAGCTATTTTACACGCTGAATCAAAAGAGTGACAATAAAATTTAATTATCATCCACTTTTAAATGATGGTAGAATTAATCTATGGAAATAAATAAATCCAGCAATCTTGATGATAAAATTTATCATGAGCTTAAAGTCATTGCCAATAAGTTGATGCGGCATGAACGTGATAACCATACTTTGTCACCTACTGATTTGGTGCATGAGGCATTTTTGAAATTCTCAAAATCGGATGAAAAATTTTACAAAGATAAACATTATGTGTTTGTTCTTGCTAGACAAATGCGACGTTTATTGGTTGATTATGGTAGACACAAGTCTGCTGTAAAAAATGGTTCACAACTTAATAGGGTGTTATATACCGATGCATTGGGTATCAATAATGGAGAAAAAATTGATTTTGATTTAATCAACCAAGCCATTGACGAATTGGATTCTGTCAGTCATCGCTGTGCTCAAATTATTGAATTGTATTATTTCACAGGAATTTCTCGCGAACAAGTAGCGCAAACTTTTGATGTTTCATTTTCAACATTGGCCAGAGACATACATTTTGCAAAGGCTTTTATTGGCAATTATCTGGTTGACAACAGTTTATGAAAGGCGTTAACCATGATTTAAAAAAGTTATTTGATTTGTGTTATCAAAAATCCATTGATGAACAAAATGAAATAATAAATAACAGTGGTTTTAGGCAAGAGATAAAAGAAAAGGTTAGGAAGTTATTAACCATGGATATTGAAAATATCGAACTGACTTCGAGTGTGATGGAAAACGTACAGTTAAGCTTAAATATTAATCCAATCTATACAGGCATGAAAGTTGATTCTTATATTCTTCAGAGTCCATTGGGTAAAGGTGGTCAAGGAGAAGTGTGGTTGGCCAAACGTGATTCAGGTGATTTTCAGCATCAAGTGGCGATTAAATTTTTAAAACCCGTTCACAACATAAAAGAACTAGATCGATTTAACAATGAACGTGAGTTATTGGCCCAATTAAAGCACAACAATATTGCTCAATTATTGGGTGGTGGTCAATTAACTGACAAACGTCCTTATATGATTTTGGAGTTGGTTGAAGGCTTACCATTATTAGATTATTGTAAGCAGCAAAACTTTTCATTGAAACAATACCTCAACTGTTTCCTACAAATCTGTGATGCCATCAGTTATGCCCATTCACACTTGGTGATACACAGAGACATTAAACCTTCTAATATATTCATCAACAATGATGGCGTGGTGAAATTATTAGATTTTGGTATTGCTAAAAATATCGACAACACAGGCATCAACAAATCCAACACCCAAACCATCCCAATAATGACTTTGGCCTATTCCAGCCCAGAACAAGTCACTGGGGCCAGTATATCTACCGCTACTGATATCTACACATTGGGTTTAGTCTTGTACGAAATGCTAACAGGGCAAAGAGCTCAAGCGGTTAATACTGATTCTGCATTAGATTTGTTGCATGAAATAACAGATAAGACCCCGACCCATCCCAGTCAAGTTGAAGTATTATTAAAACTCAACAGAAACTACTCAAATAAACATTTACAAGGTGACATTGACAATCTTATTTTAATGGCCGTTCGCAAAGAACCATTACGAAGGTATTCAACGGTTTCTGCCATGGCACAAGATGTTAAAAATTACCTCGAAGGCAAACCTCTGTTTGCCACAGGTGATAGTTGGTGGTACAAGAGTAAAAAATTGATCACCAGAAATCCTAGCATTTCAGCCTTAAGTTTATTGACCATTGGTTTCTTAATTGTTTTACCGATTATCCTCTATAACAGCCAACAACAAATCCAACAACAAAGAGACTTGGAAGTAATCGCACGAAAACAAGCCGAAGAACAAACACAAATTGCTAATGATCAAAAATTATTGGCCAAAAGGACCACTGATTTTTTATTTAACATACTGGAATCAGCATCGCCACTGGCATCAAAAGGCAAGGACATATCTCTAGCTGATGTATTGGCAACAGCAGAAAGACAATTGGTAAATGGCTTAGAAAACCAGGGTGAATTAAAAGCCAATTTATTTATTAAATTGGCCAATATCCAGCATAACCTTGGTGACAATTCAAAGGCGATTGATTATTATCAACAAGTCTTAAAACTCTATACCACTAGCGAAAATAAACAACAACAATTAAAAGTATTGGGACAATTGGCATTGACCTATTTTTTTCAAGGAGATACACAACTAAGCCTTGAATACAGTGACAAAGCGACGCAATTGAGTCACAAAACTTTAAGTCCATTTGCACTTGGATGGCATACAGCTCGTATGGCAACCCTGCAAAATTACTTGCATAAAAAACCAGAAGCGCGTGAATTAATTTTAAAATCACTTTCCATTTTATCTGACAATAACATCACTGATGCTGAACTTTTGGGGCGACTTTACAATGAGCTAGGTATTGCCTTTAAAAATTTCGATAATGAAAAATCACTTGAATATTTCTCTCAAGCATTGTCATACACTGAATCACTACACGGGAAAATGTATCCAAAGTACCAAAATCGACTCCTGAATAAGGCAGTGGCTTTAATCCGACTTGAGCGATATCAAGAAGCAGAGGTCATTCTTATACAAGCACGCCATGGTGCAAAACTACTGTTTACCGAAATGCACCCACAGTATTCTAAAGTCATAGCAGAACTTGCTATCTTGTACCACGATAAGGGCCAATTCAATAAAGCCGAAGAAATCTATCTGCAAGCCAAAGACATCAGCGAAAAAACAGAAGGAAAAACCAGTATATCTTATGTCGTACAAACCAATAATTTAGGGTATTTGTATGAAGACATGGGCAAATATGAATTGTCACAAAAATATTACAATGAATCATTGCGTATTCGGCAAACAAGTTATGCCAATGACAGCTACAGAATTGCCAGCAGTATGAGTAATTTGGCACGTTTATTAGCAAAAATGGGAAAAACAAGAAAGGCCCAAAGTTACCTCGACCAAGTAAAACCTGTATATATACTTAACAACAAATCAAATTTATCCAATAATATTGTGCAATTGTCCATTAGCTCATCAGATAAAAGCGCTTGCACGGCCATACAAAAACCAATCAAAGGATTAATGACAGAAGTAAATAAATTATCAGATAAAAGTTGGCGGCGCATGTATTATGAACTGTGGTTGGGGCAAATTGCATTCTCATGTGAAGACAATGATTTAGCTCAATCATTGTTAAATTTAGCCCAACAAAAGTCACTCACAATCTACAAAAAAGACTCAGTTGGGCAACAGCGCATTCAACAAATCACTCATGATATTTTAAATAAATTGTAAAATTGATTTTTTCTCCATCCTATTATTTACATGAAGTCACACCTGTATCAAATTGAAATTGTAAGGTGGGGTCTGCCCAAATGGCACTTATTTAAGATGATTTAACAGCTTATGCTATTGAAATATAACGCAAATTTTCAAGGTAACCGAAGAGCCTTCGGGTAGTTGGCTTTAGCCAACACGTTTTTAAACCTGCGGTTTTATTTGTTGACTAAAGCCAACTACCCGATATGAGTTCTTTTCATTTAACAACCTGCTTTCAAGCTGGTCAAATATTTTTAGATATTTCAACAAATTACCTCTTAAGTAAGTGCCATTCGGGTTCTACCCACCTTACAACTTTAACTTTAAAATCATGAGTTATTACAAAAAATAAAAATAAAATGACACTTTGATTCAATAATTACGCTTTAAGTTATACATAGAAACTTAAATCAGGCATGAATCATGAAATCAAGAGCAAGAAAAACAAAGAATAAAATCAAATACAGTCTGCGCAAGAATATTTTAGCCAGTGCCATCTCTTTATGCATGCCCTATTCAATACAAGCGGCAAATTTTGATGTCACTGTTAGCAGTGATAATGGCACAGGATTGATCACTGGTACATTGAGCCATGCAATATTACAGGCCAATACAACACCAGGTGACGACAGTATTACGTTGACAACAAATGTGGCAATGACTGGGGTCATGAAACGTTTGATAGATTCTAATATTACCATTCAAGGTGGTGGAAGCAATTATTCTATTAATGGTGACAGTCAATACCGGCCGATTTTTATAAAATCAGGCAATGTCATTATCAAAAATTTAGATCTATTATTTGGTAAAGCACAAGGAGGAGACTCTGAAAAAGCAGGGGCAGGAGCAGGTATGGGCGGTTCAATTTTCATCCATGGAGGCAATGTCAAACTAAGCAATCTCAATATTAATGCATCACAAGCAGTAGCAGGCCAACCTCAAGCAGGTGTGTCTGGTACAGGTGGAGGAGGGATGTTCGGTTATGCTACAGGTTACGCAGGTGGTGGATTATTTGGCAATGGTAGCAACTTAGATGGTGGGTATGGTGGTTATGGAAATTACCAATCACCAGATCCCAAGTTTGGATCAGGTGGGAGCTATGCAACACCTGTCACAAGACATGCGGGATTTGGTGGTGGCGGTGCTTATTATGCAGGTTCTGGTGGTTTTGGTGGAGGAGGAGCAGCTGGAGACGGTTCCACGAATGCAGGTGATGGGGGCTTTGGTGGTGGTGCTGGCACCACGCTTGATTACACAAACAATGGTAGTCCAGGATATGGAGCAAGTGGCCAATATTCAGCAGGTATGGGCGGAGCCATTTTTATTCGCTCGGGCACTGTTGACATAAAAAATGTTGCAATATTTCAAGCATCGGCCAGTTCTTCAGGAGGCGCAAAAGGATTAGGTGCTGGAGTTTTTGTACTACACACGACGACCAATACCAATGGCAATAATCAGGGAATGCCTACAACATTGGCCAGCGTATCAGCATGTGGTATGATATTTGCGAATAACAATGCAACAGGAGATGTCGGAGCGTCCAATAATAATGATGATATATTCGATTTAGGTAACCGAATAAACATTTCTACTGGTTTCCCAGTCACTGAAAATTGTGATAATTTTCTTATATTTAATAATAGTTTTGAGGATTAAGATTTTTTGCTAGAATTAAACAGAAATATCATGTTGCACATTGTTTAGCCATATTAATTAGGATTAATAGTCATGAAAAAAATCAATCGCCAGGATTTTCAATTAAAAAGATTAACAAAAGTCATTGCTCTTTGCTTGCCTTTTTCCATTCAAGCCGCCAACTTTGATGTCACTCAAACAACAGATGATGGTACGGGGAATACTGCAAACACATTAAGCAGGGCGATTTTTTTAGCCAATTCAAGTGGAACTGATGATTCAATTACACTGATGAATGATGTGACAATGACTGGGGTTATGAAACGTTTGATAAATTCTAACATCACACTCCAAAGTGATGCCACTAGAAGAACTATCAGTGGTAACAATCAATTCAGACCCTTATTTATTAAATCTGGAAACGTTACAATCCAAAACCTTGATTTAATTGACGGAATGGCCAAGGGAGGAGATTCTGATGTCGGAGCACCTGGATCAGGAATGGGTGGCAGTGTCTTTATTTATGATGGTAATGTCGAGCTTAAAAATGTGTCTATCTTAAATTCAACAGCTGTAGGAGGGGACAATCTTACAGACAACTCCTATATAGGCGGTGGCGGCGGCATGTCTGGAAATGCTGGATATTATGGTGGTGGAGGACTATTTGCTTCGGGCAACGGAAACAACGGTGGCTATGGAGGCTTTGGTAACTACAATCAGGGTGAGGCTAAATTTGGACTAGGTGGTTCTCTTAGTAACAATTCTTCAATAAACAGTGGTGGATTTGGCGGTGGCGGTGGTGTCATCTCAGGTAATGGTGGTTTTGGTGGCGGTGGAGCACAGAAATCTGGTAACGTTACTGCTGGAGATGGTGGGTTTGGCGCAGGTGCCCCTAATGCTGGAAACTACAGTGGTAATCCTGGTTATGGTGCATCACTCAATGCGTCTGCGGGTATGGGCGGAGCTGTTTTTATCCGAACAGGTACCATCAATATCACCAATTCTCATTTTGAAAACAACCAAGCAATGGGCAGTGGTAGTGCACAAGGTTTGGGAGGCGCATTATTTGTGGTCCATTCAACCACCCAATCAAATGGTAACAACCAAGGCATGCCTGCACAATTAGCCACTGTCACAGGTTGTGGTAATACATTTAATATGAATTCAGCATCTTCGGATCCAAATACGCCAGATAATAATGATGATATCTTTGATTTGGGTGGTGTGGTCCAGTTATGCCTATTGGTTACAGTTGGCAATGATGATGGTACTGGGATGATTGAGAACACACTCAGTTGGGCAATCAAAGAATCTAATGCCAATCCAGGTGATGACACCATAATCTTTGAAACCGATGTCATCTTATCAACACCAGCTCTAGGTGGCGCAAATAATTCTGGATTAACGGGAACCCCAAGTATTACTGGAACTGTTACGATGATTGGAAATTCTCATACTCTGGAGCGCGATAATTCCTTAACCTGTAATATTAATGCGACTCTTGAAACTGGAGAATTTAGATTGTTACATGTAGCTGCTACAGGAAACCTTGATATTGTTCATATGAATTTAAAAAATGGTTGTGCAGATAGTGACGGACTTGGTGCAGGTGGAGGGTTATTAAATCAAGGAACTTTAACTGTTAACAGTGTTTCATTTATTAACAATCAAGCTGAAGTAGGAGGTGGGATTTTTAATAATTATTTTGTTGACAAGATTCAAAACAGCACTTTTAGTCAAAATATAGTTACTAGAAATGGAGGAGCTATGTACCTTAACAATATCACAAATGAACTCAGAAACAATACTTTTTCAGAAAACTCAGCTCCTCTGGGTGGAGGGGCCATTCTTCATTTTAGTCTGAATATTGTCATTATAATCAATAATTTATTTATTAGTAACACTGGACCATTTGCTGATTGTTCGCGTTTTTCAACTAATAGCATAAGTGGATCAAATAATATGTCAGATCAAGACAGTGATTTCTGTGATGTGATAGATAATACTTCTTTGGATGCCAGTACAGTTGGATCATTGGAGGATAATGGTTGTACCCTGCCCAATGTCGATGGAAACTGTATTCTTACCCATGCTTTATTGCGAGGAAGTCAAGCAATAGATGCTGCAGTTAATGGTACTTCCCATGATCAACGTGGTTTTTCTGCTGTAGACAACCGCGATATTGGATCTTTCGAATACAACGGAATGCGTGATATAATTTTTATTAGTGGGTTTGAGAATTAATCCAGATACTGCGGAACAATTAACTGTCAATTAACTGTAGAATGTCCTCTATTTAATGTCTATTGAAAAATGGATTTGAATAGATAATTAAGGTAAAATAAATAACATGGTAATAATCAATAAAAATATTGTATATGTAGCTGGCCTACCTCGCTCAGGCTCAACTTTAATGTGTCAACTTTTGGGTGAACATCCAGATATTTACAGTACAGGGCATTCATCACCATTGGCCAATACAGTCAAAACACTAAGAGCACGATTAAGTGATGATCCTTTTTTGTTATCACAACTGGATGTCGATTTTGATTTGGTTTATCAACGCTTGACCAATTCTTTTAGAGGGTTTATGAATGGTTGGTTTGCAGAAACTGATAAACCCATAGTTGTAGATAAAAATCGTGGATGGCTCAATGGTTTAGAAACATTGGTGCAGCTTGATCCAGATTTTAAAATGGTTATTTGTATTAGAGACTTAAATCAGATTTTTGCTTCAATAGAAAACCGCCACCAAAAGACCTCATTAATTGATTTTCCTGATGATATGGCGGATCTAACCACTTATGAACGCGCAGAAAAATTGTTTGCTGTACAAGGAGTGGTTGGCAGACCTCTAAGATTAATTGGGCAGTTACAAGATGTCCCAAAAGAATTACAATCACATTTATATTATGTGATTTTTGAAGACTTGGTTAGTAATCCAGTGCGAGTGATGAATGAAGTCTATCAATGGATAGGTGCTGACAAAAATAAAATAGACACCAATAACCTCACTGTAAAACCACACGAAAGTGACAGTTATTACCGCTTTAAATACCCACACAATACTCATTCGTCAATCAAACCACCCTCGGTTCACTCAATACCAAACCGTATTGGCAATGACATTTACAAAGAATTTGAATGGTATTTCAAATTATTCTATCCAGGGAAGCATTAAATTCTGATATCATAAAAGGCTATTAATCAAAATTGCTTATTATGAAACCACTGTTGTTATTATTATCGCTGTTCTCTATTGTCCTTGAATTACAGGCAAAATCATCTAAACATGATATAAAATTGGAAGCTTTACTCGATCAAGGGTGGGAGTACTCGCTGTCTCGATCGCCACAATCGGCCAGTTATTTTGGTGACAAAGATAAAGCGGGTGACCTGGATGATGTTTCTTCAGAATTCCAGATGCAAACCGCAAAAGGTTTGCAAAAATTACTCAAGCAGTTGATAAAAATAAATAGAGACAAATTATCTAAAGACAATAAAATTAATTTTGATATGTCTGAAGATATGATTGCAGGACGAATCGCGGATATTCAATTTCATGAATACCAAATGCCCATTACTTCAGAAGGTTCTTTTCATGCTTCATTGGCACGAATGTCTGTTAATATGCAGTTTGTGACAGCCAAGGACTATGAAAGTTACTTGAGCCGAATGGCACAAATCCCCCGTGTATTTAACCAACATACTGACAATATGCGAGTTGGTTTAAAAACGGGCATGACGCAACCCCAGGTGATTATTCAACATTATCCAGAATTCATTGATAAATACATCACCGAAAATCCACAAGAATCTTCCTTTTATAACCCTTTTAATTCTATACATAAAAATATCTCAGATGAGCAGGCTGCTGAATTTCGGAAGCGAGCACAAGTGTTGATTGAATCCAAAATCACTCCAGCCTATATCGCCTTTAAAAAGTTCATGGTTGAGGAATATATTCCAGGCGCTAAGAAAGACATAGGTGCTTATTCATTTCCCAATGGAAAGGCATACTATCAACAACAAATTAAAGAATACACAACATTGGATTTAACTCCCAAAGAAGTTAATGACATTGGTTGGAAAGAGGTCAAGCGTATTCGGGCAGAAATGGAGCAAGTAATCAAGCAAGTGGAATTTAAAGGGAGTTTTTCGGAATTTTTGGATTTTTTAAGAACAGATGAACGGTTTTATGCCAAATCTGCTGAAGATTTGCTCAAAGAAGCCAGTTATATCGCCAAGAAAATGGATGGAAAGTTACCTTCGTTGTTTACAAAACTACCCAGACAACCTTATACGGTGAATCCTGTTCCCGAGCAAATTGCAGCCAATTACACTACCGGGCGTTATGTTGGTGCTCCTTTGGATTCTACCCGTCCTGGCCAATATTGGGTCAATACCTATGGATTAAAGAAAAGACCATTGTATAATTTAGAAGCTTTAACAGTTCATGAAGCGGTTCCTGGCCACCATTTACAGGCAGCACTAAGTAAAGAGTTAGATCAATTGCCTAAATTTAGGCGTTACAATTACATCTCTGCTTATGGTGAAGGTTGGGGCTTGTATTGTGAAAAGTTAGCAAAAGAAGTGGGGTTTTACCAAGACCCTTATTCAGAATTTGGTCGGCTAACCTATGAAATGTGGAGAGCCATGCGTTTAGTGGTGGATACGGGTATGCATGCTTTTGGCATGAGCCGTGATGAAGCGATAAAATTGATGGAAGAAAACACAGCCCTTTCAAAACACAATGTGCGTACTGAGATTGACCGTTATATTGGTTGGCCCGCTCAAGCGTTGTCCTATAAGCTGGGTGAGATTAAAATCTGGGAATTGCGTGCTAAGGCTGAAAAAGCCTTGGGTAAAAAGTTTGATATCAGGACTTTTCATGATGCGGTGCTTTCTCAAGGGTCCGTGCCGTTAAATGTATTGGAACAAATTATTGACAACTACATCGATGAGCAAAAGATGTTAACAGAGAATAATGAATAGATTTATTAAGAATTGTTGCATTCTCTGCAGATTAAATTCAATTCAGTTAACCTCTGCTTTATAATAATTCATTTTCATAGATACAAAATAAATGCATTTTTTAGTCAGTAACGATGACGGAGTTAATGCCACGGGTATTAAAGCCTTAGCGGAAGTCTTGCAAGAATTAGGGAAGGTGACTATTTATGCGCCCAGTGGAGATCGTTCGGGCGCAAGTAATTCATTGACACTTGATCGTCCTGTGCGCATTCATAAAGTTGAAAACAATCGATTTGCCGTGGATGGAACCCCCACTGATTGTGTGCACATGGCTTTAACAGGTTTGATGGACTGCGTACCCGATATGGTGGCATCAGGCATCAACAATGCTGCTAATTTAGGCGACGATGTCTTGTACTCTGGAACGGTAGCTGCGGCTATAGAAGGTCGTTACTTGGGTTTCCCTGCGATTGCTTTCTCATTGGCCACCAATCGCAATGACAGAAAGATCCGATATTTTGAAACGGCTCAGTATTTTATTAAAAAAATCATCTTAAATATTCAAGCTCACCCTTTGCCCAAGGATACTATTTTAAATATCAACTTCCCCAATTTGCCTATTAACGATGTTAAAGGCATTAAAGTGACAAGATTTGGTAACCGCCACAAAGCCGAAAATACCGTTAAGGAAATTGACCCACGTGGTAGGAAAATATATTGGATTGGTCCTGCTGGACCAGAAGCAGATGCCGGTGAAGGAACAGATTTCCATGCGATTAAGAATGGTTTTGTTTCTATTACGCCTATGCAAGTGGATATGACTAAGCATGCTGATATTGAAGCAATTAAACAATGGAGTTCTAAAATTTCATGAACTCGGCATTGGGTATTGGCATGACTTCACAACGAACAAGAGATCGAATGGTTGTGCGTTTGCAAGAAAAAGGCATTAAAGATTTAAAAGTTTTGGCTGCTATGGCCAATGTGCCAAGACATCTGTTTATGGATGAAGCGATGGCACACAGGGCTTATGAAGATACGGCTTTGCCTATAAAACATGGTCAATTTATTTCGCAACCATGGGTGGTTGCGCGCATGACCGAGGTTGTGGTTCAACAAAATCCAAATAAGGTTCTAGAAATTGGTACAGGTTCGGGCTATCAAGCAGCGATATTGGGTCAATTGGTAGGACAAGTATTTAGTGTTGAACGCATTGATGATTTAACAAAAATAGCCAGGCGTCGTTTCATTAAGTTGGGTTATTCAAACGTACGCACCAAAACTGGCGATGGCTTTAAAGGTTGGGAAAACGAAGCGCCTTATGATTTAATCATTGCCACAGCTGCACCTGAAAAGATTCCCCATGAATTATTAAAACAGTTGTCAATTGGTGGAGTGATGATTTTGCCTTTGGGAGATAGTAAAAATCAAAACTTGGTAAAAATAACCAAAATCAATGACTTACCTGGAGCTGACGGTTACAGTATTGAAAAATTAGAATCAGTGTTCTTCGTGCCGTTTTTAGAAGGTGTTGTACGCAAATGAGGAGATTTGTTTTATTGGTATATCTCATTTTTCTGTTGTTTGTCACTGCCTGTGGGAGACATACACCAGCACCAGTAAGAGACATAAATCAAGTAAACCCCAGAAGCTCTCAACCTTTGAGTAAGCAGAATAAATATCAGCCCAAATATGTAGTGGTGAAAAAAGGCGACACCTTATACTCGATTGGGTTTAGTCAAAGTATAGATTATAAAAAGTTGGCGAATATCAATAACATTGGTGCGCCATACAGCATCTATCCAGGCCAGAAGTTACGTTTAAAACCGCTTAGAACCATTCATGCAAAATCAGGTGTGACTACTCATCCAGTCGCAGAAAAAAAACCATTACAATCTTCTCACCCCACAAAAACAAACCAAAACCAGTCTGTTAAAACCCAACATCCAGCCATAAACAAGGTTGTTATTAAGCCTGTTGTAAAATCACCAACCCTAAAAAAATCAAAATTACAGCAAGCGCCCAGTTCTAATTCCCGTTGGATTTGGCCAGTAACAGGTAAGGTTATCAGTACTTTTTCTAGCAAAGATATAGCGAGGAAGGGCATTGATATCTCTGTTAAGCTAGACTCTTCTGTCTATGCCAGCAACAATGGCGCCATTGTTTACAGTGGTGATGGATTGCGTGGTTATGGTGAGTTAATTATTGTCAAACACAGCAATAACCTGCTCAGTGCTTATGCACACAATACAAGTCGATTAGTTAAAGAAGGAGCAACAGTTAAACAAGGGCAGGTCATTGCTAAATCAGGAAAAGGAACCGATGGCAGACCTTTATTGCACTTTGAAATCCGTAAAAATGGCCAACCCGTTAATCCGTTAATTTACCTTCCCAAAAAGTAACCTTTGCCTATCACTCTTAGTCTAGCGTCATAAATTTTTCATTTTCAGGAAATAACACTTTTGCTTTAAGGATAAGTTCTTTGGCCTCTTCATTTTTGTTTAATTCCAACAAAGTTTTATACAAATGAATGTATAATTCTGGATCGTTGATGTCTTTGGTCAAAGCCTTTTTAAAGTTTTCTTCAGCTTTTTGGTATTTGCCTAATTTAAATTGCACCCAGCCTAAAGAGTCCAAGATAGCAGCATTGTCTGGATCAAGCTCGATGGCTTTTTGGATATATTCATTGGCTTTCTCTAGTTTCATATCATGGTCGGCCAATGAATACCCCAGTGCATTTAGAGCTTCAAAATTATCGGGGTTATCTTTGATGATTTGTGATAAATCCTTTTCTACTTTTGACATTTTACTCTGTGATTCATAGAGCATTGCACGATCGTAAAGAAGTTCAGGGTGTTTTGGAATCAGTTGCAAACTTCGTGTTAAAATAAGAATAGCTTCATTGACATCTCCTTGTTTTTTAGCAATTTGGCTTTCGAGCCGGTAGGCTTTAACAGCATAGTTTTCCTCTGCATTTTCCAGTTGATGTAATATTTCTATAGATTCATCGTATCGCTCTTGATCAAACAAAATTAAACTTAACATTTCTCTGGCATCTAAATAATGGTCGCCACCAGTAATTTTTGAATAATATTCTTCGCTTTCAGGGATGTTTTTGAGCCAGTAGGCAGCTTCAGCCGTTAGAAAATGTTTGTGGTTTTCTTTTTCGCTCTCGACTTCTAGGTTTTTCAAGGTGGGGTAAATGGTACTGGCAGTATATGTGTCTTTGTTCTGTAAGGCAAAAACAATTCTCTTGAATAAATTGTCAGGTGTTTGTTTTTGAGAGGATAAAAGTTCTTGAGCTTTATCAAATTGGCTGGTTTCTTGAAAAAAGGAAGCATATTGTCCAGAATAAGATTCATTGTCAGAATCTCTTTTGGTGATATACTTAAAGTCCTTTTCTGCATTTTCATAGTTTTTCATCACTACCAACAATCTTGCACGCCAATATCTGGCATCTAAATTGTCATTATTTAAGGTGATTGATTGATTGATGATATCTAAGGCTTGGTCTGTCATCTTGTATGATATATAAACTTTGGCAATGGCAAACAATTGATCAGAAGATTGCAAAACTGAGGGTTGTTTCAATGCAGAATTAATTACTTCCATCGCCATCTCTTTGGGCATGCTCACCAAAGCTGATTGAATAAATCTCCAGGCACTATTGTCGCCACTTAAAATAATGGCGGTGATACTTCTTTGTGCCTGCACAAAATTTTTATCTTTTAAAGCATCGATGGTGATGTTGGTTAATAGTGTATTGACTTCACTGATATCATTATTTGCAGTATTGGGCTGTGGTTTATAAGTGCCGTTTTTACAAGCGGATAGTCCAATTAGAGCAATTAAAATTAAGGTGGCTTTTAATGTGTTATTCATGTTTAGTTCTCTATTAATAAATCAGCCTGGTGTTGCTGAATCAAGGGTTCAATGACCTGATCCAAATCACCATCCATGACTTCCTGTAATTTGTACAAAGTTAAATTTATCCTGTGATCGGTAATTCGACCTTGAGAATAGTTATAAGTTCTGATTCTTTGTGATCTATCGCCCGAACCGACTTGTAGTTTGCGAGATTCAGATTGTTCTGATTCTTGTTTGTCTTTTTCGACATTGGTTATCCTTGATTGAAGTAGTTTCATTGCTTGCGCTTTGTTCTTGTGTTGTGAACGTTGATCCTGGCATTCAACCACGATGCCTGTGGGCTTGTGAGTTAAACGAATGGCAGAGTCGGTTTTGTTGACGTGCTGACCACCAGCACCCGATGCTCTAAAGGTATCAACGCGCAAGTCAGCTGGGTTGATTGTGACTTCTTCTACATCGTCAATCACGGGTAAAATAGCTACCGTACAAGCCGAAGTGTGCACGCGGCCTTGGGATTCTGTGGCTGGTACACGCTGTACACGGTGGGTGCCAGATTCAAATTTGAATCGAGAAAATGCACCATCGCCTTCTACTTGTGCAATGATTTCTTTAAAACCACCATGCTCCCCTTCATTTACACTGACGATACTGACATTCCATTTTTTGTTTTCTGCATATTTAGAATACATTCTAAACAAATCACCAGAAAATATTGAAGCCTCATCACCACCCGTTCCTGCTCTAATTTCTAAATAAATATCCTTGGCATCATCGGGGTCTTTGGGAATTAATAAAACCTGTAACTCTTTCTCAAATTGCGCCAAGCTTTTTTTGGCTTCATCTAGCGTCTCTTTGGCCAATTCCTTCATTTCAGGATCTGCCATCATATCTGGGTCTGACATCATGTCAATGGCTTCATCTATTTCTTGTTCCGACTCAACATAATGGGCAAAAGTTTTGACTAAATCTTCTAAACTGGCATACTCTTTGGATAAGTCACGAAATTTGTTTTGGTTAGACATAACATCGGGATCTGACATAAGCATGGCGATTTCTTCATGCCTTTCGCTAGCTATTTGTAATTTAGATTTAATTTCAGGTGTCATTGATGTTGTCCGTTTTTAATTTCAGTAGTTGTTTAATGGTGCTAATTTTCTTGATGTCACCTGATTGAATCGCTTCTCGAATAGCCTTCACCGGTGCATGATTAAGCTTGTTGGTTAAATTATTGGCCAATGCAAACAGGACTTCTTCAGGGTCTGTACCATTTTTAAGTTGTTTGAGTGCTTTGTCTAGGCTTAGTTTTCTTATCTTAGCAGTTTCCTTTTGGAAATGGTGAATCAATTGCGTGTGTTGCTGCCCTTTTAACCAATAACCAAAAGACTCAGCTTCGGCTTGAATAATCTGCTTGGCAACAACTGAGGACTGCTTTCTATTTTCAAGGTTTTTGCTAACGACTTTTTGTAAATCATCTACTTCATAATAAAATACATCATTGAATTTCTTCACCGAAATATCTACATCCCTTGGAATTGCCAAATCAATCAGCACCATGGGCTTGTGTTTTCTTTGTTTCAATGCCAGTTTAATCATTGGGCTATCAATAATCGGCGTTTGGCTTGATGTGGCAGTAAAAATCAAATCATAATCTGAAATTTTGTGGGTCAAACTGTTTAAATCAAATGAATCAGCTTTAAATTGTTTGGCCAATTTTTGCGCATTTTCAATACTTCTATTGCATACAGAAAGTTTGCTGTGTGGATGTTTGGTCAGATACCTTAACAAGAGTTCTGCAGTTGCGCCTGCTCCAATCATTAAGACATTTTGTTGAGCTAAATCACCAAATATTTGCTTGGATAACTTAACTGCACTGTTGGCAATTGAGACAGGGTTTTTACCTATGTCGGTGTTGCTGCGTACTGATTTTGCTACACGAAAAGCCGATTGAAACAAACGATCTAGAGGGTTGTCTAGTTTTTGCTGTTGCTTGGAAGTTTCATAACCTGTTTTTACTTGCCCTAGGATCTGTGTTTCACCCAGAACCATCGAATCCAAACCCGATGAAACTTCAAAAAGGTGGCTGATACAGTCTAGATCTTGCTTTATGTAAAGATGCTCATTGATTTCATCCAGTTCTACATTAAAAAAATCACAAAACCGTTGTTTTGAAGATTCAATATTTTGATTAAAAGAAAGATAAAATTCAGTTCGGTTACAGGTAGAAAAAACTACGCATGACTTTATTTCATCAATACTCATAAAATCTACAGCCGCACCAATCTTATTAACAGGCACTGATAATCGTTCTCGAATATCGATATTGGCAGATTTATGATTAAGTCCGATAACGGCTAAAGACATGTAAAAAAATACGATTAATAAGAAAGTGGATTTTATCATGTTTACATTGCAATCATCCATAAAAAAATAACACCTCTATATAAAGACAACGAAATTCATTTGACCATTGGCCTTTTATTTAAAGAGGTTGTCTATATTCTGTCTCAAGTTTTTGAGCACATTTGATGCAAAGAGTTGTAAATGGCATGATTTTCAAGCGTTTTATGTATATTTCTGCTCCACATTCTTCACATTGTTCATATTCATTTTGTTTGATGCGTTGTAAGGCATGTTTAACTTGAAGTAATTCTTGAGCTGTTTCGGAGTAAATGGCTTCTAAAACTTCGTCATTTTCTGATTCAACAGCTGCTTCTTCCCAGTCCTTGCTTCGGGTTTGAGTCAGTGATGATTTTATGTTTTTAATTCTCTTATTTAGTTCTTTCTTTAATTTGATTAATTTTTTTTCTTGTTTTTCAAACATGACTATTCTCGATATTGAATAGTTATATTGTATGTGACCTATCCCCCTAAAAACGGACACACATTTTGTAATATAATGAACAGTGAGGTGTCCAAATGTCAAAAAGAAGTTATACAAAACAATTTAAGTTAGATGCAGTAAGGTTAGCCATCGAAGGTGAAGAATCTACAGCAC